>NZ_JBHVPZ010000007.1:260472-357639 GCF_042887135.1 Kitasatospora sp. NPDC057965 | reverse complement strand
ACTGCAGGGGGGACCCTGTGGGAGAGTAGGACGCCGCCGAACAATTCTTCTGAGAAGCCCCTGCCGGGGATACCGGCAGGGGCTTTTCGCATTTCCGGGTCAGAGGGCGAGCTTGAATCCGATGTGCGAGGGAACGAAGCCGAGGCGCTCGTAGAAGCGGTGCGCGTCGGTGCGGGTGGCGTCGGAGGTGAGCTGGACCAGGTCGGCGTCCAGCGCGCGGGAGCGGTCGATCGCCCACCGGATCAGGTCGGTGCCGAGGCCGGTGCCGCGTTCGTCGGCGTGGATGCGGACGGCTTCGATGACGGTGCGGGTCGAACCCTTGCGGGCGAGGCCCGGGACGACGGTCAGTTGGAGGGTGCCGATCGTCCGGCCGGCGCGTTCCGCGACCACGAGGTGCTGGTGCGGGTCGGCGTCGATGCGCGTGAGAGCGGTGCGGTAGGGGGTCAGGTCGTCGGGGCTTTCGCGGGTCGCGCCGAGCGGATCGTCGGCGAGCATGGCGACGATGGCCGGGAGGTCGTCCTCGGTCGCCCGGCGGATGATCAGATCGTTCATGGGCACACCCTAGAAGGCCCCTGGAGGCCCCTTGGGCGTGATCCGGCGTCATGTGCCGGTCGGCGGGCTGGTGATGACCGCGAAAACGGCTCCCTGCGGGTCGACGAGCTGGCCGAGGCGGCCGACGCCGTGGACGTCCATGGCGGGGATCCGGACGGTGGCCCCGAGGCGCTCCGCGGTGGCGAGGCGCGCGTCGACGTCGGGCACCTCGAAGTAGGGGAGCCAGTGCGAGGAGGTGCCGGCGGCGGTCTGCTCGGGGCCGAGCTGCATGATGCCGCCGTGGGCGTCCTCCGTGCCGCCGCCGGGCGGGGTGAGGACGGTGTACTGGAGTTCGCCACCGACTGGGACGTCCTGTTCCTGCCAGGCGAAGACCGCGCGGTAGAAGGCCTTGGACGCCTCGGCGTCGACGCTGTAGCACTCCGTCCAGCAGAGGCTGCCGGGCTCGGTGACGGTGTCCAGGCCGTGCACGTCCTGCGGCTGCCAGATCGCGAAGTCGGCGCCGGTGGGGTCGGTGTAGCCGGCCATCCGGCCGCTGGTGAACACGTTGAACGGGGCGAAGCGGACCCGGCCGCCAGCCTCGCGGACTAGGGCCGTCGTGCGGTCGGCGTCCAGGGTGCAGAAGTAGACGGTCCAGGCGGGGGCGGCGTGGGTGTCGGTGAACGGTCCGAGCGCGGCGACGGTCCGGCCGTCCTGCTGGAAGAACCCGTAGCCGCCGGCCTCGGGACCGGCCGAGGCGTAGGTCCAGTCGAACACCGAGGTGTAGAAGCCGACCGAGGCCTCGGTGTCGGGGCTGGTGAGGTCGAGCCAGTTGGGTGAGCCGGGACGGAAGGCGGTGGTGAGCATGGTGTGCTGCCCTTCGACGACGTGCCTGGCCCCTCCCTCGTCCTTCCAGCGTGGCACTCGGGCCCCCGGTGTCGCACCCGGACGGTACGGTGCGTAGCGGAAGTCGTCCCGCGCGGTGAAGGGGGCCCGGTGGCCAGGCAGACAGGGGCACGGACCGCCACCGGCGGCACCGCGCAGGCGGCCGCGCCGCCGCGCCAGCTCGCCCAGGTCGAGGGTGTGCTGGAACGGATCACCTACGCCAACGAGGAGACCGGCTACACGGTGGCCCGGGTGGACACCGGGCGGGGCGGCAACGACCTGCTGACGGTGGTGGGCGCGCTGCTCGGGGCGCAGCCGGGCGAGTCGCTGCGGCTGCACGGCCGGTGGGGGTCGCATCCGCAGTACGGGAAGCAGTTCGTGGTGGAGAACTACACCACGGTGCTGCCGGCGACGGTGCAGGGCATCCAGCGGTACCTGGGGTCGGGGCTGATCAAGGGGATCGGGCCGCGGTTCGCGGAACGGATCGTGGAGCGGTTCGGGGTGGACACCCTGGAGGTGATCGAGAACGAGCCGGGCCGGCTGATCGAGGTGCCGGGGCTCGGTCCCAAGCGGACCAAGAAGATCGCGGCCGCGTGGGAGGAGCAGAAGGCCATCAAGGAGGTGATGGTCTTCCTGCAGGGGGTCGGGGTCTCGACGTCGCTGGCTGTACGGATCTACAAACAGTACGGGGACGGCTCGATCGGGGTGGTGAAGAACGAGCCGTACCGGCTGGCGTCGGACGTCTGGGGCATCGGCTTCCTCACCGCGGACCGGATCGCGCAGGCCGTCGGCATCCCGCACGACAGTCCGGAGCGGGTGAAGGCGGGGCTGCAGTACGCGCTGTCGCAGAGCAGCGACCAGGGGCACTGCTACCTGCCCGAGGAGCGGCTGATCGCGGACGGCGTGAAGCTGCTCCAGGTGGACGTGGGGCTGGTGATCGACTGCCTGGCGGAGCTGGTGGCCGTGGAGGGGGTGGTGCGCGAGCAGGTGCCGGGGGACGACGGCCGGCCGATCACGGCGGTGTACCTGGTGCCGTTCCACCGGGCGGAGATCTCGCTGGCGAACCAGTTGCTGCGGCTGCTGCGGGCGGACACCGACCGGATGCCGTGGTTCGCGGACGTGGACTGGCCGGCGGCGCTGGCCTGGCTGGCGCGGCGGACGGGGGCGGAACTGGCGCCGGAGCAGGAGCAGTCGGTGCGGCTGGCGCTGACCGAGAGGGTCGCGGTGCTGACCGGCGGGCCGGGGTGCGGCAAGTCGTTCACCGTGAAGTCGATCGTGACGCTGGCGCTGGCGAAGCGGGCCAAGGTGGTGCTGGCGGCGCCGACCGGGCGGGCGGCGAAGCGGCTGTCGGAGCTGACCGGGGTGGAGGCCTCGACGGTGCACCGGCTGCTGGAGCTGCGGCCGGGCGGGGACGCCGCGTACGACCGGGACCGGCCGCT
Source organism: Kitasatospora sp. NPDC057965 (assembly GCF_042887135.1). NCBI lineage: Bacteria > Bacillati > Actinomycetota > Actinomycetes > Kitasatosporales > Streptomycetaceae > Kitasatospora > Kitasatospora sp. NPDC057965. The sequence continues at coordinate 354,787 of NZ_JBHVPZ010000007.1, read as the reverse complement.
GGACGCGGACCTGGTGGTGGTCGACGAGGCGTCGATGCTGGACCTGATCCTGGCGAACAAGCTGGTCAAGGCGGTCGCGCCGGGGGCGCACCTGCTGTTCGTGGGGGACGTGGACCAGCTGCCCTCGGTGGGGGCGGGCGAGGTGCTGCGGGACCTGCTGGCCGAGGGCGGGCCGATCCCGTCGGTGCGGCTGACCCGGATCTTCCGGCAGGCCCAGCAGTCGGGCGTGGTGACCAACGCGCACCGGATCAACGAGGGCCTGCCGCCGCTGACCGAGGGCCTGCCCGACTTCTTCCTGTTCGCCGAGGACGACGCGGAGCGGGCGGCGGGGCTGACGGTGGACGTGGTGGCGCGCCGGATCCCGCAGAAGTTCGGCTACGACGCCCGGCGGGACGTGCAGGTGCTGGCGCCGATGCACCGGGGCCCGGCCGGGGCGGGGAACCTCAACACGCTGCTGCAGGCGGCGGTGACGCCGGCCCGGGAGGGGCTGGCGGAGCGGCGGTTCGGCGGGCGGACGTTCCGGGTGGGGGACAAGGTCACGCAGGTCCGCAACAACTACGACAAGGGGCGGAACGGGGTCTTCAACGGCACAGTGGGAGTGGTCACGTCCCTCAGCGCGGACGACCAGCGCCTGACGGTGCTGACGGACGAGGACGAGGAGGTGCCCTACGACTTCGACGAGCTGGACGAGTTGGCGCACGCCTACGCGGTCACGATCCACCGGTCGCAGGGGAGCGAGTACCCCGTGGTGGTGATTCCGGTCACCATGTCCGCGTGGACGATGCTCCAGCGAAATCTGCTCTACACAGCGGTGACCAGGGCCCGAAAACTGGTCGTGCTGGTCGGGTCACGGAAAGCGATCGGGCAGGCGGTTCGCAGCGTCAGCGCAGGTCGGAGGCATGCGGCGCTGGACCACCGGCTTGCGTCTGGATGATTCTCCAAGGGATGGTTGCCTCTATTGTTCTCTTGACGTGAAGAGATTTACGGCAGAGCCTGGTGGGGTGCCGATCTTGTCCGGTTCGTACCGGCGGCGGCGGCAGGTTTTGTAGGGGCGGGCCCTTTCGGGTCACCCCGGGTGCGCGGCTGTCCGCCGGATGGGGGATGGTAGAGACAGTCAGGGCACCTTGGAAGAGGATTCATTTCGTCGGTGAGGAAGACGTGAGCGACAACTCGGTAGTACTGCGGTACCAGGACGGCGAGTACGAATACCCCGTCGTCGAGAGCACTGCGGGCAACGCCGGCTTCGACATCTCGAAGCTGCTCCCGCAGACCGGCCTGGTCACCCTGGACAACGGCTTCGGCAACACCGCCGCCTACAAGTCCGCGATCACTTTCGTGGACGGTGACAACGGCATCCTGCGGTACCGCGGTTACCCGATCGAGCAGCTCGCCGCCAAGGGTGACTTCATCGAGACCGCGTACCTGCTGATCAACGGCGAGCTGCCGGACTCCGAGCAGCTCGCGCAGTTCAACCGCGAGATCACCCAGCACACCCTGCTGCACGAGGACGTCAAGCGCTTCTTCCAGGGCTTCCCCCGGGACGCGCACCCGATGGCGATGCTGTCCTCGGTGGTCGGCGCGCTGTCGACGTTCTACCCGGAGAGCCACAACCCGTTCGACGCGGCCCAGCGCCACCTGTCGACGGTCCGCCTGCTGGCGAAGCTCCCGACCATCGCGGCGTACGCGTACAAGAAGGCGATGGGCCAGCCCTTCGTCTACCCGCGCAACGACCTGAGCTACGTCGAGAACTTCCTGCGGATGACCTTCGCGGTCCCGGCCGAGGACTACGAGCTCAACCCGGTCATCGTCAACGCCCTGGACAAGCTGCTGATCCTGCACGCGGACCACGAGCAGAACTGCTCGACCTCCACCGTGCGCCTGGTCGGCTCCAGCCACGCCAACCTGTTCGCGTCGATCTCGGCGGGCATCTCGGCGCTGTGGGGCCCGCTGCACGGCGGCGCCAACCAGGCCGTGCTGGAGATGCTGGAGAGCATCCAGAAGGACGGCGGCGACGTCGACGCCTTCATCACGAAGGTGAAGAACAAGGAAGCCGGCGTCAAGCTGATGGGCTTCGGCCACCGGGTCTACAAGGCGTTCGACCCGCGTGCCGCCCAGGTGAAGCTGCTCGCCCACGAGGTGCTGGGCCAGCTCGGCAAGTCCGACGAGCTGCTCGACATCGCGCTCAAGCTGGAGGAGCACGCGCTCAAGGACGACTTCTTCGTCTCGCGCAAGCTCTACCCGAACGTGGACTTCTACACCGGTCTGATCTACCGGGCGATGGGTTTCCCGACCAGCATGTTCACCGTGCTGTTCGCCCTCGGCCGGCTGCCGGGCTGGATCGCCCACTGGCACGAGATGATCAAGGACCCGACCAGCCGGATCGGCCGTCCGCGCCAGATCTACACCGGCACCGCGATCCGCGACTACGTCGAGATCGACGCCCGCTGACGCCGTGCACCCGCACTGACGCCATGCGCACGCCCTGACACCGTGCCACGAGGGCCCGGCCGCACTCCTGCGGCCGGGCCCTCGCGCTTCTCCACCTCAACGTCCGGCGCACGACTCCGGGGGCGGCGGTGGACCGGGAACGGCCGCTCAAAGCGTTCCCGGTCCCGCCACACCCCGGCGTCGTGCGCGAAGGCCGCCAACTGTCGGCGACCGACCCGGGGCCCGCCGGAGCCCCGTCGGCGGCAGCGGTGGTCATGCGTCGACGCTGTGCCGTTCGCCACGTCTCCGCCCACCGAAAAACTGCCGCACTACCAACCTAAGACGTATCAGCGTGTGAGAAGTTACGCCGGGGGGGTGTGAGCTGCCTCTCGCCACGCTCCGTGTGCGTGCCGTGCCGCCCCCATACCACACCTTCCACCGGCGGCGACGTCACCCTCCCCGCAGTCACGGCAACCGAGCGTGATAGGAATCGTGGCATTCCGGTACGGACCGTCGCGCACCTTGCAGCGTGGCGGCGGAGCTGGGGAGGGAGTGCGCAGATGACCAGGAACGTGGTTGTCACCGGCGGTGGCACGGGGATCGGGTACGAGGTGGCACGACGGTTCGCCGAGGCGGGCGAACAGGTCGTGATCGTCGGCCGACGGCGGGTGGTGCTGGAGGACGCCGCCGCGGCGCTCGGACCGAACGTGACCCCGCTGGTCTGTGACCTCGCCGACCCGGACGCCGTGGAGGCCGCGCTGGCCGACCTGCCGGAGCGGATCGACGTGCTGGTGAACAACGCGGGCAGCCGGGAGACCGTGATCGGCGCCGGGCCGCACGCCCTGCTGGCCCGCTGGCGCGGGGACTTCGAGCGCAACGTGCTGACCGTGGTCCTGCTCACCGAGTCGATCCGCGACCGGCTCACCCCCGGCTCCGGCCGGGTGGTCACCATCAGCTCGATCGCCGCCCTGCGCGGGGCCGGCTCGTTCGGGGCGGCGAAGGCCTCGCTGCACGCCTGGAACCACTTCCTCGCCGCCCAGCTCGGCACCTCGGGCATCACCGCCAACATCGTGGCGCCCGGGACGGTGGCGGGCACCGAGTTCTTCGGGCCGCGGCTGGACGAGGCGGAGGTCTCCCGGCGGTCCGCCCGGACGCTGCTCGGGCGGATCGGGGAGACCGGCGAGGTGGCGGCGGCAGTGCACTTCCTGGCCTCGCCGGAGGCCGGGTTCATCACCGGCGAGATCCTGCACTGCAACGGCGGCGAGCTGCTCGGCCGCTGAGCCGGGGCGGACGCCCGCAGGGCCCGTACCGCACGCGCGGTACGGGCCCTGCGGGTCCGGAGGGTGCACCAGGTGCCGGGGCGCCCCGGGTCAGGCGGCCCGGAAGCGGCGCAGCCGCAGACTGTTGGTGAGCACGAAGACCGAGGAGAAGGCCATCGTGGCACCGGCGATCATCGGGTTGAGCAGGCCGGCGGCGGCCAGCGGGATCGCCGCCACGTTGTAGCCGAAGGCCCAGAAGAGATTGCCCTTGATGGTGCCGAGGGTCCTGCGGGAGAGCCGGATGGCGTCGGCGGCCGAGCGCAGGTCGCCGCGGACCAGGGTGAGGTCACCCGCCTCGATGGCGGCGTCGGTGCCGGTGCCCATGGCGAGGCCGAGGTCGGCCTGGGCGAGCGCGGCGGCGTCGTTGACGCCGTCGCCGACCATCGCGACGATCCTGCCCTCGGCCTGGAGGATCTCGACGGTGGCCACCTTGTCCTCGGGCAGCACCTCGGCGTACACGTCCTCGGCCGGGATGCCGACCTCGGCGGCGACCGCCTCGGCAACCAGCCGGTTGTCACCGGTGAGCAGCACCGGCCGCAGGCCGAGGGCGCGCAGTTCGGCGATGGCCTCGGCGCTGGTGGGCTTGACCGCGTCGGCGACCTCCAGGACGGCCCGGGCCGCACCGTCCCAGCCGACCGCGACGGTGGTCCGTCCGGCGGCCTCGGCGGCGCGCTTGGCCCCGGCGAGCGCGGCGGGCAGCGGCAGGCCGTGCTCGGCGAGCAGGGACTCCCGGCCGGCGACCACCCGGTGGCCCTCGACGTCGCCCCGCACGCCCAGGCCGGGGACGTTCTCGAAGCCCTCGACGGCGGGCAGGGTGCCGAGCTTCTCGGCGGCCGCGCCGGCGACGGCGGCGGCGATCGGGTGCTCGGAGGCGTGCTCCAGGGCGCCGGCCAGGCGCAGTGCCTGCTCCTCGGTGACGCCCTCGGCGGTCCGTACGGCGAGCAGGGTCATCCGGCCGGTGGTGACGGTGCCGGTCTTGTCCAGGACGACGGTGTCGACCCGGCGGGTGTTCTCCAGCACCTCGGGGCCCTTGATCAGGATGCCGAGCTGGGCGCCGCGGCCGGTGCCGACCATCAGGGCGGTCGGGGTGGCCAGGCCGAGGGCGCACGGGCAGGCGATGATCAGCACCGCGACGGCGGCGGTGAACGCCTCGGTGGCGCTGTCGGCGGTCAGCAGCCAGACGATCAGGGTGCCGATCGCGATGAGGATCACCACGGGCACGAAGACGGCGGAGATCCGGTCGGCGAGCCGCTGGGCGGCGGCCTTGCCGCTCTGCGCCTCCTCGACGAGCGCGGCCATCCGGGCGAGCCGGGTGTCGGCGCCGACCCGGGTCGCCTCGACCACCAGCCGGCCGCCGGCGTTGACGGTGGCGCCGGTGACGGTGTCGCCGACGGCGACCTCCACCGGGACCGACTCGCCGGTGAGCATCGAGGCGTCGACGGCCGAGGCGCCCTCGACGACCACGCCGTCGGTGGCGATCTTCTCCCCGGGGCGGACCACGAACCGCGTCCCGACGGTGAGGTGCCCGACGGGCAGCCGCACCTCGCGGCCGCCCTGCAGCACGGCGACGTCCTTGGCGCCGAGGTCCAGCAGGGCGTGCAGGGCGGCCCCGGCGCGGCGCTTGGAGCGGGCCTCCAGGTAGCGGCCCAGCAGGATCAGCACGGTGACGGCGGAGGCCGTCTCCAGGTAGAGCATGGACGAGGCGTCGGTGTCGCCGACCGAGAACGAGAACTCGTGCCGCATGCCGGGCATGCCGGCCTCGCCCCAGAACAGGGCCCAGAAGGACCAGCCGAAGGCGGCCAGGGTGCCGAGCGAGACCAGGGTGTCCATGGTCGCGGCGCCGTGCTTGAGGTTGGTCCAGGCGGCGCGGTGGAACGGCAGGCCGCCGTAGACCACGACGGGGCCGGTGAGGGCGAAGGCCAGCCACTGCCAGTTGGTGAACTGGAGGGCGGGGACCATCGACCAGAGGACCACCGGGAGGCTGAGCACGGCGCTGACGAGCAGTCGGTCGAGCAGCGGGTCGGCCGGCTGCGGGTGGGCGGCGCCGGCGGGGGCCTCGGCCGGGGCGACGGGTACCGGCGGCGGGGGGAGTTCGGCGGTGTAGCCGGTGTTCTCCACGGTGGCGATGAGGTCGGCCACGGTGACGTCCGGCGTGAACTCGACCCTGGCCTTCTCGGTGGCGTAGTTGACGGTCGCCTCGACGCCGGCCATCCGGTTGAGCTTCTTCTCGATCCGGGCGGCGCAGGCGGCGCAGGTCATGCCGCCGATCTGGAGTTCGACGCGCTCGCGGACCGCGGTGGGGTCCTCCTGGCCGGCTATGGCGGTCGCCGCGTCCGGGGAGGTGGAGCCCGAGGTGGAGGTGCTCATGTGCTGATCAGCTCCTAGGGGAGGGCACGGCGGGGGCGGGGTTCGCCGGGCCCCCGCCGCGCGGCGGGGGCTCTCAGGCGGCGCGGCCGACCAGCTCGTAGCCGGCCTCGTCGACGGCGGCGCGCACCTGCTCGTCGTCCAGCGGGGCCGCGGCGAAGACGGTGACGGTGCCGGCCTTGGCGTCGGCGGAGACCTCGGTGACGCCGTCGAGGGCGGAGAGCTCCTTGCTGACCGAACTCTCGCAGTGTCCGCAGCTCATGCCGGTGACGGTGTAGGTGATGGTGCTGGACATCGTGGCCTCCGCAAGGTCGGTACGGCCGCGAGCGTACGCCCGGGCCCGGCTGATAACCACACCATACCCCTAAGGGGTATTCCGTAGGGGTACGGATGGTGTGGTGTGGATCGCATTCCGGTTGGCGCTCGGGTGTCGCCCGGGCCTCGGCCGGTGCGCGCTCCGAGAGCAGAGCGTAGGCGTCCGGACACGCCGCGCTCGAAACCGCGCCGTGACATGGGCGGATTCGGGCGCCGGGAGGGGCCGGGAGGGTCCCCGGGGCGCGAAGGGGCCGGGGGTGCGGCGGTGGGCGTACCGCTCGTCCGTTATGTTCGATATGTGTCACCGATCCGCCGTGCCCAGTCGCCGTCCGTCCCGACCGGCGTCGGGCAGCCACCGGCCAGGCGGCGCAGCGCGCTGCTCGCCGTCGACCTGCTCGACCTCCCGTTCTGGCGCCGGGCCACTCCCGCGCTGATCGCGATCGTGCTGGTCGGGATCGCCGACCTGTACTCCGGCCAGGACCGCTACCTCGCGCCGCTGATGACCGTCGTCCCCAGCATCGCGGCGCTCACCCTGAGACCGCTCGAACTGCTCGGCGTCTGCTCGGTCGGCCTGCTCACCGTCTTCGGCCTCAGCCACTACGACCAGGTCGACAACATCAACGACGTCCGCTTCCTGTGGGGCGCGATGGTCAGCTACCTGCTGCTCTCGGTGTTCTCCGCCTGGGTCGCCAGGATCCGGATGCGCCGGGCCGCCGCCTACGCCGCGGTCAGCTCCGTCGCGGAGGCCGCGCAGCGCGCGCTGCTGCGGCTGCCCGGCCCGGTGGTCGGGCCGCTGCACCTCGCGGTGCGGTACGTCTCCGCCGCCGACGCCTCCAGGATCGGCGGGGACCTCTACTCCGTCCTGGAGACGCCGCACGGCACCCGGGTCGCGGTCGGCGACGTGCGCGGCAAGGGGCTCGGCGCGGTGCAGACCGCCGCCGTGGTGCTCGGCGCCTTCCGGGAGGCCGCGTACGACGAGGCCGGGCTGCGCGGGGTGGCCGCCCGGATCGAGGCCAGCGTCGAGCGGCACGTGCCGGACGGCGAGTTCACCACCGCGCTGTTCGCCGAGTTCCGCCGGCCCGGCGTGGTGCAGCTGCTCCAGTACGGGCACGTGCCGCCGATCCGGGTGGACCCGGACGGCCGGGTGCACGTCCTGGACGCGCCCGACCCCTGGGTGCCGCTCGGCCTGGGCCGGCTGGCCCACGGCGAACCGAGCACCTGGGACCAGCCGTTCGGGACCGACGACGTGCTCGTGCTCTGCACGGACGGCGTGATCGAGGCCAAGCACCGGCACAGCGGCGTGTTCTACCCGCTCGCCGAGCGGGTCGGCCCGCTGGTGCGGGGCGCGGCCCGCTCCGCGGCGGAGCTGGAGGCGGCGGTCGGGCGGGTCTACGCCGACCTGTTGGCGCACACCGGCGGCGAACTGCGGGACGACGCGCTGCTGCTGCTGATCACGCGTACGGACACGGCCTGAGACACGCGTCGGTCTCCGGAAGCCCCACGCCCCGAGCCCCGTCGCCGTCAGGCGAGCGGGCGACCAGCAGCCTCGGCGAGGGCGCGGAAGAGCAGGGCGGTGGAGGTGGCGCCCGGGTCCTGGTGCCCGGTGCTGCGCGGGCCCAGGTAGGAGGCGCGGCCCTTGCGGGCCTGCAGCGGCACGGTCGCCAGGGCGCCCCGCTCGGCGCCGGCGGCCGCGGCCGCGGTGGCCTCCGGGAGGTCGGCGCCGGCGGCGACCGCCGCGCGGTAGGTGTCCAGGGCGGGCGTCCAGGCGTCCACGATGGTCTTGTCGCCGGGTTCGGCCTTGCCGAGCTCCCGCACCGCCCGCAGACCGGCCGCCAGCGCCTCGCCGAGCCCGGCCGCGTCGGCGGGTGCCTCGCCGGGCTGCGGCAGCGCGGCGCCGATCGCCCGGAACGCCTTGCCGTAGAGCGGGCCGGAGGCGCCGCCGACCTTGGAGATCAGCGTGGTGCCGGTCCTGGTCAGCAGTGCGCCGGGCCCGGCGGGAGCCGGGGCGTCCGGCGCGTCCAGGGCGGCCAGCACGGCGGTGAAGCCGCGCCGCAGGTTGCTGCCGTGGTCGCCGTCGCCGATCGCGGAGTCCAGCTCGGTGAGCCGCCCGTGCTCCCGCTCGACGGCGGCGGCCAGCGCGCGGACCCAGGCCTCGGCGAGGCGGGTGTCGACGTCCATGTCGGTGCTCCTGTCCGGCCTAGGCGCGCTTGAGGGCGGGGGTGTCCACGGGGGCGTCCCACAGTTCCAGCAGTGGGCCGTCGGCCTTGGTGAGGGTGAGCGAGAAGCCGGCCATGTCCAGGCTGGTCACATAGTTGCCGACCAGACTGCGGGCCACCGTGATGCCCTGCTCGGCCAGCCGGGCGGCGACCTCGCCGAAGACGATGTACAGCTCCATCAGCGGTGTCGCGCCCAGACCGTTGACCAGGGCGATCACCTCGTCGCCGGCGGTCAGGTCGTGGTCGGCGAGGACCGTCTCCACCACCTCGGCGACCAGCTCGCGGGCCGGGCGCAGCCGCTCCCGGCGCCGGCCGGGCTCGCCGTGGATGCCGACGCCGACCTCGATCTCGTCCTCGGCCAGCTCGAAGCCGGGCTTGCCCGCCGCCGGCACGGTCGCCGCGCTCAGCGCGATGGCGAAGGAGCGGGAGGCCGCGTTGACCCGCCGGCCGAGGGCGGCCACCTCGTCCAGCGGCGCGCCGCGCTCGGCCAGCGCGCCCGCGATCTTCTCCACCAGCACCGTCGCCCCGGTGCCGCGCCGTCCGGCCGTCCAGGTGGAGTCCTCCACGGCGACGTCGTCGTTGACCAGCACCGTGCGGACCTCGACGCCCTCCTCGGCGGCCAGCTCCGCGGCGAGTTCGAAGTTCATGACGTCGCCGGTGTAGTTCTTGACGACGAACACCACGCCGGCGCCGGAGTCCACGGCCTTGGCCGCGGCCAGCATCTGGTCCGGGACGGGGGAGGTGAACACCTCGCCGGGGCAGGCCGCGTCCAGCATGCCGGGCCCCACGAAGCCGCCGTGCAGCGGCTCGTGCCCGGACCCGCCGCCGGAGACCAGCGCCACCTTGGGCGCGGCCGGCCGCACGGCCCGGGTGATCACCCGGTTGGTGAGGTCCACCGCCAGCTCCGGATGGGCGGCGGCCACCCCGGCCAGCGCGTCCTCCAGGACGGTCTCCGCGTCGTTGATGAGCTTCTTCACGGCGTACGCGCTCCCCTCGGCAGACGGTGCTGCCCCGACGCTACGCCAGACGGGGGGCCGGGGCACGGAAACCGACACGCCGGAGTGACTCACCCGGCTGGAGCACACCCCCTAGGGTCGGCGGTATGAGTGGACACGTGGGCATCGTTCTGGTCTCGCACAGCGCGGCGCTGGCCGGCGGGTTGAAGGAGCTGCTGGCCGAGCTCGCCTCGGACGAGGTGCGGGTGGTGGTGGCCGCCGGGACCGAGGAGGGCGGGCTCGGGACCAGCGACGAGCTGATCGCGCGGGCCGTGGTCGAGGCGGACGGCGGCGCGGGGGTCGCGGTGCTGCCGGACCTCGGGAGTTCGGTGCTGACGGCGGTGACCGTGCTGGAGGACGAGCCGCGCCCCGGCGTGGTGCTGGTCGACGCGCCGTTCGTGGAGGGCGCGGTGGCCGCGGCGGTGACCGCCTCGACCGGGGCCCCGCTGGCCGAGGTGGTGGCGGCGGCCGAGGAGGCGCGCGGCTTCCGCAAGCTGTGACGGTTCACTTGGCGTCGGCGTAGCACTCCACCACGGCGGTGCTGAGCGGGAACCGCACCGGGGTGTCGCCGAAGACCAGCCGGCGGGCCTCGTCCGCCGCGGCGTCGACCACCGCCGCCACCTCGTCGGCCAGGTTGGCCGGGGTGTGCACCATCACCTCGTCGTGCTGGAAGAACACCAGGTGCGGGCGGTCGGCCGCGGTGGCCACCGGGAGCTCGGCGAGCCGGCGGCGCAGCGCGGCCAGCAGGGCGAGCGCCCAGTCGGCGGCGCTGGCCTGGATGACGAAGTTGCGGGTGAACCGGCCGCGGGCGCGGGCGGACCGGCCGCCGGCGTCACCCGCCGCCCCGGGTGCCTCGGTGAGGTCGAGGAAGTCGGCCGAGGCGGGCGGGCACGGGCGGCCCAGCCGGGAGGCGACCACGCCGCCGTCCTCGCCGGTGCGGGCGGCCGCCTCGACGTAGCCCATCGCGGCCGGGTAGCGGCTGCGCAGGGTGGTCAGCAGCGGGCCGATGTCGCCGCTGGTCTGGCCGTACATGGCGCCGAGCAGGCCGAGCTTGGCCTTGTCGCGGTCGCCCTGGAAGGCGGTGGCGGCCAGTGCCTCGTAAAGGTCGCCGCCGGCGGCGGTACGGGCCAGCCCGGCGTCCCCGGAGAGCGCGGCGAGCACCCGCGGCTCCAGCTGGGCGGCGTCGGCGACCACCAGCAGCCAGCCCGGGTCGGCGACCACGGCGCGGCGCAGGATGCGCGGGATCTGCAGCGCGCCGCCGCCCCGGCTGGCCCAGCGGCCGGAGACCACGCCGCCGACCACGTACTCGGGGCGGAACCGCCCGCCGCGGGCCCAGGCGTCCTGCCAGGCCCAGCCGTGCGCGACGTGGATCCGGGACAGCTCCTTGTAGCGGACCAGCAGCCGGGCCGCCGGGTGGTCGATCGTCTTCAGCTCCCAGGAGCGGGTGGAGCCGAGCGGGATGCCGGCGTCGGCGAAGGCGCGCAGCACCTGGCTGTGCGAGTCGGGGTTGAACGGGCGCCCGCCGAGCGCCCGCTGGAGCTCGACGGCGAGCTCGGCGAGCAGCCGGGGCTGGGTTCCGGGGACGGTGGGGCGCGGGCCGAGCAGTTCGGTGAGCAGCCGGTCGTGGACGTCGACGCTCCAGGGCAGGCCGTCGTGGGCCATCTCGGCGGCGGCCAGCGCGCCCGCCGACTCGGCGGCGGCCAGCAGCCGGAACCGCGCGCGGGCGGCCGGGTCGGTGATCGCGGCGAGCCGGCGCTGCTGTTCGGCGTGCACGGCGACCACGGCGGCCAGCGGGTCGGTGCCGGGCGGCAGCTGGAGCCGGTCGGGGGCGAACAGGGTGTCCTGGCCGTCGCCGGCCTCGGCGGAGCCGGGCTCGGGCAGGTCGGCCGGGACCGGCAGCCCGCGCAGCCGGGCCCAGCCGGCGCCGAGCGAGCGCGGGGCGCCGAACCGGCCCTCGTGGGCGAGCAGCAGCGCCTCGACCAGCCGGAGGTCGTGGCAGCGGGCGAGCCGGTCGGGCAGCCGGGGGAGCAGCGGCGCGTACCCGGAGTCGGCGGCGGCCCACACCCACCGGGGATGCTCGGCGGCCTCCCGGGCGGCGACGGCGGCGGCGAGGTCGGCCACGGGTTCGGGCGGGCCGAGCGGGGCGCCGGCGTCGTCGAGCGGCCGGAGCCGGCCGCCGGGGCCGTGCGGATCGGGGGCGAGGGCGATCCGGGGTGCCATTTGGGCTCCTCCTCCCGTGCGGGCGCTGTTCGGGCTCGGTGCGGACTGTGGACGGGCTTGCGCGCGGACTCCGGCGTGGACTCCGGCGCGGACTCCGGCGCGGACCGTGGCCCGGCCGGGCCGTCCGGGGGCGTACGGTCGGCCGGTGTCGACGGTAGCGGGAGGGTACGACAACCGGAGCCGCGCCGTCCGGAGCGGGCCCCGGGACGCCCCCGGCGCGTGCCGCCGCAGGTGCGCCGGACGGTGCCGGAAAGGGTGTGGGCAGCGCCGATGACAGCGCGTAAGGTCGGCGAAATGACCGAGAACCCGTTCTTCAGGCCCAGTACCCTGGCCTACGAACTGCCGCCGTTCGCCGAGATCCGGCCGGAGCACTACCTGCCCGCCTTCGAGCGCGGGATGGCCGAGCAGCTCGCCGAGATCGCCGCGATCACCGCCGACCCGCAGCCGCCGACGGTCGAGAACACTCTGCTCGCGCTGGAGCGCTCGGGGAGGCTGCTGCACCGGGTCAAGGTGGTCTTCGAGAACCACTCCGCCGCCGACACCACCCCCGAGGTCGACCGGATCGACGCCGGGATCAGCCCCCGGCTGGCCGCCCACCGGGACGCGATCCACCTGGACGCCGCGCTGTTCGCCCGGATCGAGGAGCTGCACGCCGGCCGCGCCGAGGCGGACCTCGACCCGCAGACGCTGCGGCTGCTGGAGCGCCGCCACACCGCGTTCGTCCGGGCCGGTGCCCGGCTGGGCGCCGAGCAGCAGGCGCGGCTCCGCGCGATCAACACCGAACTGGCCGCCGCCTCCTCGGAGTTCCGGCAGAACGTGTCCGCCGACTCGCAGGCCAGGGCGCTGGTGCTGGACTCCGCCGAGCAGCTGGCCGGCCTCTCGGCCGACGAGGTCGCGGCGGCCGCCGAGAACGGCCGGGCGCTCGGGCACCCGGGCAAGTACGTGCTGAGCCTGAAGAACTTCTCCAACCAGACCGAACTCGCCTCGCTGACCGACCGCTCGGTGCGCGAGCGGCTGCTCGCCGCCTCGCTGGACCGCGCCGTCGACACCAACGGCCCGCTGGCGATCCGGATGGCCGCGCTGCGCGCCGAGCGGGCCCGGCTGCTGGGCCACGACACCCACGCCGCCTACGTGGTGGCCGACGAGACGGCCGGCACCGTCGAGGCGGTGGACGCGCTGCTCGCCCGGCTGGTGCCGCCGGCGGTGGCGAACGCCCGTCGCGAGGCCGAGGAGCTGGCCAAGGTCGCCGCCGCCGACGGTGTCGACGAGATCGCCGCGCACGACTGGGCGTACTACTCGGAGCAGGTCCGGCAGACCTCGTACCGGGTGGACGCGGGGGCGCTGCGCCCCTACTTCGAGCTGGAGCGGGTGCTGCGGGACGGCGTGTTCTTCGCCGCCAACCTGGCCTACGGGGTGACCTTCACCGAGCGGCCGGACCTGGTCGGCTACCACCCGGACACCCGGGTCTTCGAGGTGTTCGACGCGGACGGCTCGGCGCTGGGCCTGTTCCTGGGCGACTTCCACGCCCGGGCGTCCAAGCGCGGCGGTGCCTGGATGGACGAACTGGTCAGCCAGTCCGGTCTGCTGGGGCAGCGGCCGGTGGTCTACAACAACCTGAACATCGCCAAGCCGGCGCCCGGCGAGCCGGTGCTGCTCTCCTGGGACGAGGTCCGCACGCTGTTCCACGAGTTCGGGCACGCGCTGCACGGGCTGTTCTCGGACGTCCGCCACCCGTACGTGGCGGGTACGGCGGTGCCGCGGGACTTCGTGGAGTTCCCCTCGCAGGTCAACGAGATGTGGATGGTGTGGCCGGAGGTGCTGGCCAACTACGCCCGGCACCACGAGACGGGCGAGCCGCTGCCGGCCGGGCTGGTCGAGCGGATGGCCGCGGCGGAGTCCTTCGGGCAGGGCTTCCGGACCGTCGAGTACCTGGCGGCGGCCCTGCTGGACTGGGCCTGGCACACCCTGCCGGAGGGCCAGGAGATCGCGGACGCCCGGGAGTTCGAGGCGGCGGCGCTGGCCGGGGCCGGGCTCGCGGTGGCGGCGATCCCGCCGCGCTACCGGACCACCTACTTCGGGCACATCTTCGCGGGCGGGTACAGCGCGGGCTACTACGCGTACATCTGGTCGGAGGTGCTGGACGCGGACACCGTGGAGTGGTTCAAGGGCGACGGCCGGAGCGTGCGGGAGAGCGGCGAGGTGTTCCGGCGCGAGCTGCTGGCGCGCGGCGACAGCCGGGACGCGCTGGACTCCTTCCGCGCGGTGGTCGGACGCGACCCGGAGACCGGGCCGCTGCTGGCCCGGCGCGGGCTGGTCTGAGCCCGGGCGGCCGGAACGATCCCGGGCGGGTACGGCCCGGCGGCGGGCGAGCGGCCCGGCCCGGCGGCACGGTCGGTGCCGCCGGGCCGCGCCCACGCCTCAGCGCGGCTCGACGGTGACGGTGACCGGGGTGCCCGGGCGGGCGTGCGGCAGCCGGACCCGGACCCGGCCGGCGTGCTCGCCGCCGGGCTGCTCGACCTCGGCGAGCGCGCCGTCCGGGGTGACGGTCACCCGTGCCCCGGCGGGGAAGCCGGCGGCGGGCAGGGCGAGTTCGGTGGACCGGCCGGTGCCGTCGGCCTGCCAGCGGACGGTGTGCCGGGTGCCGTCCGCGCCGGTGCGGACGGCGGTGCCGGCGACCGCGACGGGGTACGGGCCGAAGGCCGGTCCGTCGCCCGGGGCGGGCCGCCCGGCGGGGTCGAGCACGCAGTAGCCGCCGTTGCCCCGGCACCAGTACCACATCGTCCAGCCGGCCGCGAAGCCGTCCATCGCGTCGACCTGACGGCGCACCAGCAGGGTGTTGCCGGGGGTGCGGGAGTCGGGCGGGCCCCACTCGCCGACCAGGACCGGCAGCCGGTGCGCGGCCGGGTAGGCGGTGACGGCGGCGGTGTAGCGCTCGACGAAGCCGCCGGACGGGTCCCAGTCGGCACCGGACTCGACGGCGGTGTCGTAGAAGTGCGGCGCGTAGCCGAGCCGGGGCGCGCCCGGGCGCGGGTCGGCGAAGCCGGGCAGCCGGGTCGGGACGCCCTGGCCGACCAGGACCGTCGGTTCGACGAACAGCCAGGCACGGGCGTCCACTCGGCGGACGGCGGCGATCAGCCGGCGGTACATGGCGGCGAGCCGGCCCTGCTCCAGTTCGGCGGCGGAGCGCGCCAGCACCTGCGGGTCGGCCGGGTCGCCGTCCACCGGGCCGAACGGCTCGTTGAACAGGTCGTAGCCCAGCAGCGAGCGGTGGCCGCGCAGTTCGCGGGCCAGCCGGGTGTAGAAGTCGGCCTGCCAGGCGCGCAGGTCGGGGTCGTCGTAGAGGTGCCGGAAGGCGGCCTGGACGGCGGGCTGGAAGTAGCCGGCGAACCAGTCGTCGGGGTCCGCCTCGAAGGGCAGGCCGTCGTCGCGGGTGGCCCAGGGTGGGACGCCGTTGGTGCCGCCGACGAACCGCGGGCCGTAGACGTCCTGGTGGAAGTCGACCAGGACGAGCACGCCGTAGCGGTCCGCCCAGCCGAGCAGCGCTTGCAGCCTTCGCAGTTCGGCGGGGTCGAGGTGGCCGCGGACGGGCTCCAGCCTGGTCCAGGAGACGGGCAGGCGGATCAGCGTGAAGCCCTGGGCCGCGATGGACCGGACGTCCCCTTCGGTGGCCTCGGCGTACTTGTCGAGGTTGAAGCCGCGCAGCCGGAGCCGGCGGCCGGCGGCGTCGGTGAGGTCGGTGCGGCCGTCCGGGGCGGTGGCCGTCCCGGTGGGGAACGCCGGTGCGGGGGAGGGGGATTGGGCCCGGGCCGGGACGGCCGGGAGGGCTAGGGCGGCGGCGAGCAGGAGGGTGGCGGCGGTGCGGCGGGGGCGCATCGGGACCTCCGGGGCGGGCGAGGGTGGGGCCCGATGATGCCGGGGCGGGCACGGCCGCCACAAGAGCGCGGTGCCGGGCGGCCGTTCGAGAAGCCCGCCCGGCGGCCCTCGGCCGGTGCCCTCGGCCGGTGCGCTCAGTCGGTCGGCTCAGTCGGTCGGCTCCGGCGCCGGGCCGGCGGGCAGGACGGCGCTCGGCAGGTCGGCGGCGGCGGCCAGCCGGCCCCAGAGCAGGTCGGCGAGGGCCTGGACCATCCGGGTGCGTGAACAGGGCCGGGACTCCAGCCACCAGTCGCCGGCCGCCAGCACCATGCCGGTGATGGCCCGGCCCCAGGCCTCGGCGAGCAGTTCGCGGTCGGCGCCGAGGTCGATCTGGGCGGCGACGGCCCGGGTGATCTCCTCGGCGATCTGCTGGAGCGCCGGGGCGAGCGCGTTGCCCGCGCCGCTGGGGTCACCCGGCTCGGGGTGGGTGAGCAGCCGGTAGACCTGCGGGCGGGCCTCGATCCCGGCGAGATAGGTGTCCAGCACGTGCTCGACCCGGTCGCGGCGTTCCAGCGGTTCGGCGAGCGCGGCCCGGACGGCGGCCAGCAGCCCGCCGGTGTGACGCTCGGTCAGAGCCCGGACCAGGCCGTTCCGGTCGCCGAAGTGCCGGTAGAGGATCGGCTTGGTGATGCCGGCCTCGGCGGCGATGGCGTTCATGCTGGCGCCCGGGCCCTCGCGCTGGATGACCCGGTCGGCGGCGTTGAGCAGTTGTTCCCGGCGGGGCTCTGGATCCATGCGCGGTTCCCTCGTTTCGTGCGTACGGGCGTTGACACCGGTTACCAAGCAGTAGCAGACTCCGACGATGTTACCGGCGGTAACACCCCGGTCGGTCGCACCCTTCCTCGGAGGCCCCCACCCATGAGCACCTTCTCGCTGGACCCGGGTCCGGACCAGATCGCCGTCCGCGACTGGCTGCACGGCTTCGCCGCCGATGTGCTGCGGCCCGCCGCCGCCGAGTGGGACGAGCGGGAGGAGACCCCCTGGCCGATCATCCAGGAGGCCGCCAAGATCGGCGTCTACTCGCTCGACTTCTACGCCCAGCAGTACTTCGACCCCTCCGGCGTGGGCATTCCGATCGCCATGGAGGAGCTGTTCTGGGGCGACGCCGGGCTCGGCCTGTCGATCGTCGGCACCACCCTCGCCGCCGTCGCGGTGCTCGCCAACGGCACCGACGAGCAGATCGGCACCTGGGCCCCGCAGATGTTCGGTACCCCGGACGACGTCAAGGTGGCCGCGTTCTGCTCCTCCGAGCCGGACGCCGGCTCCGACGTCTCCGCGCTGCGCACCCGGGCCCGGTACGAGGAGGCCACCGACGAGTGGGTGCTGAACGGCACCAAGACCTGGGCCACCAACGGCGGGATCGCCGCCGTGCACGTGGTCGTCGCCACCGTCGACCCGGCGCTCGGCGCGCGCGGGCAGGCCTCCTTCGTGGTGCCGCCGGGCACGCCCGGCCTCAGCCAGGGCCAGAAGTTCAAGAAGCACGGCATCCGGGCCTCGCACACCGCCGAGGTGGTGCTGGACTCCGTCCGGGTGCCCGGGCACTGCCTGCTCGGCGGCAGGGAGAAGCTGGACGAGCGGCTTGCGCGGGCCCGCGAGGGCGTCCGCAAGGGCGGGCGGAATGCCGCGATGGCCACCTTCGAGGCCTCCCGGCCGGCCGTCGGCGCGCAGGCGATCGGCATCGCCCGGGCCGCCTACGAGGTGGCGCTCGACTACGCGAGGACCAGGGTCCAGTTCGGCCGCCCGATCATCGACAACCAGGGCGTGGCCTTCCAGTTGGCGGACATGCGGACCCGGATCGACGCGGCCCGGCTGCTGGTGTGGCGGGCCTCCTGGATGGCCGCCACCAAGCAGCCGTTCACCGCGGCCGAGGGCTCGATGTCCAAGCTGTACGCGGGCGAGACCGCGAAGTGGGTCACCGCGCAGGCGATGCAGATCCTCGGCGGCAACGGCTTCACCCGGGAGTACCCGGTCGAGCGGATGCACCGGGACAGCGCGATCTACTCGATCTTCGAGGGCACCAGTGAGATCCAGCGGCTGGTCATCGCCCGCGCGATCTCCGGGCTGCCGATCCGCTGACCGCCGCCGCTCCGGCGGGCCGCCGCCACCGGGTGACCGTCATCGGGCCGCCGCTACCGGGCGGCCCAGAAGGTGAGCCCGGCCGAGAGGGCGCCCACCGCCGTGCCGACGACCGTCTGCGCCACGGTGTGGTCCCGCAGCACCACCCGGGACCAGCCGATCACCGCGACCAGCGGGAGCAGCAGCAGCCACCACGCTCCGAGCGCGACGGCCAGGCAGACCACCGCACCGCTCGCCACGGCGGTGTGCACCGAGACCTTCCACCAGGCGGTGATCACCAGGATCGGGACCAGCGAGGCGAACATCGCCAGCACCACCGCGGTGAGGTCGCGCGGCGCGTGGGCGAGGAGCATCCCGGTGAGGCCGATCGCGACCGAGACCATGATGAGCGGGAAGAGCGTCAGGCGCCGGCTGCGGTTGCCGACGTGCCGGTCGTCCACAGTGCCCCGGCGCATCCCGTACTGGATGAGCAGGGTGGGGATCACGGCGGTGAAGAGGGCGGCGAACGCGGCCCAGGCGAGGCCGGTCCAGCCGTAGCGGGCCCCGCCGAGCAGGAGCAGCATCGCGATGATGACGTTCTTCGGTTCCAGTCCGTCGGTGATCCGGCGGGCCCAGGACGTCGCGGGCGTGGGGGCGGTCATCGCGTGGTGCTCCAAGGGGACGGCGGTGAATCGGTCGTATTCGATCGGGTGATCGTATCGACCTGTCCCCGGCCCGCCGTCCCCCGGTGAGGGCTCGCAGCCGGGCGGCACCGGTGAGGGCTCGGAACGGATGCGGGCGCGGGGCGGACGAGGGATCAGAACCGGGGCGGGCGGCGTTCGAGGAAGGCGGCCAGGCCCTCGCGGACGTCCGGCGTCTCGCGCGAGCGCCGCTCCCAGGGGGCGAGCGCGGCGGCGGCCTGCTCCGGCGGGACGGCCAGGGCGGCCTTGACGGCGCCGATGGTCTGCGGCGAGCGGGTGGTCAGCAGCCGGGCGAACTCCAGTGCCGCCGCGTCCAGTTCGGCGGCCGGCAGGACGCGTTCGGCCAGGCCCAGCGCGGCGGCCCGCGGTCCGGGCAGCAACTCCCCGGAGAACAGCAGGTACTTGGCGCGGGCCGGGCCGACCAGCCGGGCCAGCCGCAGGGTCGGCACCGCCGGGTAGACCACACCCAGCTTGGCCGGGGTGATGCCGAGCCGGGCGTCCTCGGCGACGAACCGCAGGTCGCAGGCGAGCGCCAGCTGGCAGCCGCCGCCGACGCAGGCGCCGTGCACCACGGCGAGGGTCGGGTGCGGGAAGGCCGCCAGCGCCTCCTCGGCGGCGACGTTGACCGCGTGGTAGGCGTCGGCGCGGTCCGGATCGCCGTAGACGCCGGCGAGTTCGTCGATGTCCGCGCCGGCGCTGAAGGTGCCGCCGGCGCCGGTGACCAGCAGGGCGCGTACCCCCGGTTCCCCGGCGAGCCGCTTCAGCACCTCGGGCAGCGCCTGCCAGATCGCCAGGGTGACGGCGTTGCGCCGGTGCGGGCGGTCGAACTCCAGGACCGCGACGCCGTCCTCGCCGACGTGGGCGTTGAGGCCGTCGGCCCCGGTGGGCAGCGGGGCGCGCTCGCGGGTCAGCAGCGGCCTGGTGGCCATGGGCACCTCCGGGAGGGTGTGGGTGCGGACACTCTCGCAGAGCGCGGCGGTGCCGGTCAGGGCCGGGTGGCGCCGTAGTCGCCGAGTCCGCGCTCGACCAGCGCGAAGGCCCGGTGGGCGTCGGCGAGGGCCTCGGGAAGGACGTCCGCCGCCCGCTCGCCGGCCAGCATCCGGCGCTGGTTCTCCTCCGTCAGCATCAGCTGGATGCCGAGCAGCTGGGAGGCGGCGGCCTTGGCGGCCAGCGGGTCGTGCTCCGGATCCTGGGCGAGCAATTCGGCGGCGAGTTCGGCGCGGGCCTTGGTGTAGAACCCGGCGTACGCCCGCAGCGCCAGCACCGGGGTGCGGTGGACCAGCCGGACCACGTCGATCACCTGCCGCTGGTCGCTCAGCCCGGTCGCGGCGGCGGGGGCGGCGCGCTGGGCGGCGTCGTCGCCGGCGGCGGCATGGCCCTCGGTCCGCTGATCGGCGCGCTGCTCGCGGACCACCTCGGCTGGCGCTGGATCTTCTACGTCAACCTGCCGATCGGCCTGTTCGTCCTGGTCGGCGCGGCGCTGGTGCTGCGGCTGCCCGCCTCGGTCGGCCACCGGGGGCTGGACTTCCCCGGCGCGGCGCTGGCCGCCGCGTTCGCCACCGGCCTGCTGCTGGTCACCGAGTGGGGCGGCAAGACGTACGGCTGGACGTCCCCGCAGCTGCTCGGCCTGGCCGCGGCGACCCTGCTGGCGCTCGGCCTCTTCCTGTGGCGGCAGGCGAGGGCGGCCGAACCGGTGCTGCCGCTCTCGCTGTTCCGGATCCCGGAAATCCGGATCGGCTTCGTGGTGCAGGGACTGGTCGGCATGGGCCTGACCGGCGCGATCATGTACGTGATGCTCTACCTGCAGGTCGCCCGGGGCATCGCCGCGACCTCGGCCAGCCTCTTCCTGCTGCCGATGGCGGTCGGGATGACCGCGATCGGCCTGGTGGTCGGCCGGCTGACGGCGCGGGGCTGGTCGGTCCGCACGGTGCTGGCCACCGGTTCCGGGTGCACCGCGGCGGCGCTGCTGCTGCTCGGGCTGAGCGGGCCGGGGACGTCGCTCTGGCTGGTGGGGGCCGAGCTGGCGCTGCTGGGGGTCGGGCTCGGCCAGCTGATCGGCCACCTGATCACCGTCGTCCAGCTCGCGGCGCCGCCGCACCAGTTGGGCGTGGCGACCACCGGCATCCGGTTCTTCCAGACGCTGGGCGGTGCGCTGGGGGCGGCGCTGTTCGGCACCGCGCTGGCCCGGGTGTTCGAGCGGTACGAGCCGGGGATGCCGCTGGGGGCGGTCGGCGCCCTGAGCGGCGCCGCCCGGGAGCACGCGGTGACCGGGTTCGTGGGCGCGGTGGACGCCGTCTTCCTCTCGGCGGCCGGGGTGATGGCGCTGGCGGTGCTGCTCACGCTGCGGCTGCGGAAGCCGGCGGCGCCGGCGGAGCCGGTGTCCGGGGAGCAGGCGCTGGCCGCCTGAGCGGGGCACGGGCCGGGGACCGGGGGAAGACGGGGCCGGGAAGAGCGGGCCGGGGGAGCGGGCCGGGGGAGCGGGGGAGCGGGGGAGCGGCGGGGCCGGGGGGTCGTTCACCGGCCCCGCCGCCGTGCCGTCAGGAGGCGGGGGCGCCCTGCGGCTTCCACTCGTGGGTGAGCAGCGACCAGACCTCGCCGTCGTGGTGCACGCCGCCGTGCAGGTAGCTCTCCCGCATGACACCCTCCAGCGTGAAGCCCAGGCGCTGGGCCACCGACCGGCTTCGGACGTTCTCCGGCCGGTTGTGCCACTCGATCCGGTGCATGCCGCGGACGGTGAAGGCGTAGTCGATCAGGTGCCGGACAGCGGTGGTGACCAGGCCGTGGCCCTGGCCGGCGGGCTCGGTCCAGACGCCGATCTCGCAGTTGCCGCTCTTGGCGTCGAACTGCACGAACATCACGCCGCCGACCAGCGTGCCGTTCCGCCAGATGCCGTAGAGGCGGGAGCCGTCGGCGGCCTGCCGGTCGGCGTAGCGCTGCAGCACGGCGCGGGCCGAGTCGAGGTCGGTGGCCAGGGCGGCCCAGCCGATCCAGGCGTCGATGTGGGCCCGGCCGCGCTCGATGTGCTCCAGGTACTCGGGTGCCTGCCAGGGCTCCAGTGGGCGGAGCTCGGCGTTCTCGGCGAGGGGGACGGCGAACATGGGCGGGCCTTTCGCGGCGGGGTCGGTGGTGCGGCGGTGGTGGTGCGGGCGGCGGTGCGGCCGGTGGCGCGGACGTCCGTAACAAACGTTTGGTACGTAAGATAACCCCATGACACCCGCCCGTGGAGATCACGAAGCCCGCCGGACCGAAGTCTCCGAGGCCGTCTGGCGGGTGCTGTCCACCCGGGGTTTCGAGGGGCTCACGCTGCGTGCGGTGGCCGCCGAGATGGGGGCCACCACCGGGCTGTTGACGCACTACTTCCCCAGCAAGAAGGCGCTGGTCGCGCATGCGCTGGAGGTGCTGGACCGGCACTCGCTGGCCCGGCCGCGGCGGCTGGCCCCGGCCGACGGGGCGGCGCCGCCGCCCGAGGGGCTGACGCGGCTGCGGGCGGCGCTGCTGGACGTGCTGCCGCTGGACGAGCCGGGCCGGGCGGGCAACCGGATCTGGGTGGGCTCCTGGGACGTCGCGCTGGCCGATCCGGAGCTGGCCGGGGCGCACGCCGCGCGGTACGCGCGGGCCCGCGGCCTGCTGGCTGAGTGCGTGGAGGTCGCCCGGCGGCTCGGCGAGCTCCCGGCCGGCCCGCCGGCGGCCGAGGTCGCGGCGGCGGCGCAGGCCTTCGTCCTGGGACTGGTGGTGCAGGCGCTGTTCGCCCCGGCGGAGTTCCCGGCGCGGCGGCAGACGGAGTTGGTGGACGCCTACCTGGCGCGGCTGACGGCGGGCGGGGACGCCGACGGGGACGCGGGCGGTTCGTCGGCGTAGGGCGTGCCGGTCCGGTGTTTCCGGTACCGGAATTCCCCGCTCGGGTCTTTTCGGAGAGTGCATGACACGGATGGTCACGGGTTATGCGCGCTCGGTGCCGGGCGGAAATGCGCACGGTGCGCGAAGTGCGCGCAGTGCGCGGCGCCGTGACGGCGCGGTGTCGGGTGGTGCCCCCAGCAGGATTCGAACCTGCGACCTACCGCTTAGAAGGCGGGTGCTCTATCCGCTGAGCTATGGGGGCGGGACGGGCGGCGCCCCGGCGGGCGCGACCGTTGCCGGGATCGGGCGGTGGGCGCGTGGCGCCCGCTGTCCGTCCCCGTACCTTGAGGGCGGGGTGTGGGAGTTGGCGGGTCCTTGCCCTGTCGGGGACAGGATAAGGGTGTCCCGTTCCTCGGCCGGGTGTTGCGGCACCGTTGCTGGTGTGTCGGCCTCGGTGGAGCGGTCCGATAATCGCAGGTGAAGGCCGTGAGTGCAGCGGTCTGGCGGTGTTCCGCGCCGGACGTTGTGCACTCGTTACGGGGCTGTCTGCCCACCCGTTATGGATTCGGCACGGAGAAAGCGCCGCGGCCGAGGCCGGCATCGACGCGGGTGGGGGGCCGTATTCGGGTTCGTTCGGTCGGATGACGTGCGCGGACGGTCCCCGGGGCCACCCCTGGGGGTGTCCCGGGGCGGCGGGACGGGCCGGAGATTCTTGTCATGGCCCCGCAGGGTATGGGTGTGATGGTCGCACAAAGGCTGAAATTCACCCCTGCGGGCGACATGGGTTTTCCACAGGCCCGAGTTGTCCACAGGATTTCGGATCTCCCTGGTGCGCATTTCCCGGGAAGCGCACTCTCAACGCGCACCGGTCGATTCCGTACGGTGCATCCGAGAGAGCGGAGCGTGTTGTGAACGAGACCCAGGTGACGGTGATCGGGAATGTCGCCACCGAGGTGACGTACACCCAGACCCCCGGCGGGGTGCCGGTCGCCAACTTCCGGCTCGCGTCGACCGAGCGGCGCTACGACCGGACGCGGGACGGCTGGGTCGACGGCGAGACGCAGTGGGTGACGGTGACGGCCTGGCGGGCGCTGGCGGGCCACCTGCTCGATTCGCTGGTGAAGGGGGACCCGGTGGTGGTGAGCGGGAGGCTGAGGGTGCGTGAGTGGGCGGAAGGGGAGGCGAAGCGGAGCCGGGTCGAGATCGACGCGCGATCGGTCGGACACGATCTGAGTCGCGGCACCGCGCGGTTCAGCTGGGCGCCGGGTGCGCGGAACGGATCCGCGACCGGATCCGCGGGCGGTTCTCCGGGCGGCTCCCCGGGCGGCTCCCCGGGCCGGGCGGCCGGGGGGTCGGTCGGCGGGGCGGCGGGGCCGGAGGAGGCGTCCGGGGCGGCGTTCGGCGAGGCGGTGCCCGGGTGGATCGTGGACGCCCTGCGCGGTCGGCGGCCGGCCGGGGCAGCCGCCGGCGCGGTGGCGGAGGGGGAAGGCGGGGCCGACGCCTAGCGGCCGGCGAGATGTCCGACGGGGCGGTATCACTGTCGACAAATATGCGAATCGAGAAGGGTGTTGCGACCCGCACGCGCAATCCCGTCCCGGTTAGCGGAATGATCCCGGAATTCTGGCTGTCCGTCAGCTTGTGGAGACACCGAGAGGGTTGATAACGATTCGGATACGGTATCGTCCTAATTTCGCATGGGGGTTTCCGGGCCTCTGACGCTTCATAGGATGCGTCTGGTTCACATCATGAAGCAGCGCCACAGGGGGCGCGGCAGGCAAGGCGGGCTGCCCATCGGCATGGCCCGGCCCGGAGGGATCCCAAGATGTTGCAGAGGCAGGGGCGGACGCTTCCCCGCATCACTACTGTCATGCTCGCGACCAGCGTTGCGCTGGGCGGGGGCCTGTTCGCGGCCGGTGCGGCGGCTGCGGCGGACGCCCCCGGCGGGGCCGTCACGGCGGTGATCAAGCCGACCCTGATGAGCGAGGAGATCGCCATCGAGGGCAGCCACTCCATCCAGGGCGGCCTCTTCACCCTCACCACGCCCGACGGCGAGATCCAGACGTACTGCATCGACATCGACCACCCCGTCGACATCAAGAGTGGCGTCGAGTACCAGGAGTCCGACTGGAAGTCGAGCTCGCTCGGCCGCCCGGACAAGGCCGAGGACGCCTCCAAGATCCGCTGGATCCTGGAGAACTCCTACCCGCAGGTCACCGACCTCAAGAAGCTGGCCGACGCCGCCGGCGTCAAGGGCGAGCTGACCAAGGAGGACGCCGCCGCCGGAACCCAGGCCGCGATCTGGAAGTTCTCCGACGGCAAGACCGCCACCCCGGTCGACGCCGAGGCCAAGCAGCTGCGCGACTACCTCGTCAGCGAGAAGAACAAGGGCATCGCCGCCGAGCCCAAGCCCTCGCTGAGCCTCACCCCCGACTCGGCGTCCGGCAAGCCGGGCAACAAGCTCGGTCCGTTCACCATCAACTCCAGCGCCAACGAGGTGAAGCTCGCCGTCGGCGGCGACTCCGCCGACAAGGTCAAGCTGGTCGACAAGGACGGCAAGGAGGTCAACGGTCTGACCGGCCCGGTCGCCAAGGACACCCAGCTGTTCCTGGACGTGCCCGCGGGCACCCCGGACGGCACCGCCACCGTCAGCGCCGCCGCCGAGACCGTCGTGCCCAGCGGCCGTGTCTTCCTCAGCAAGGGCTACACCCCGGCCAAGCACAGCCAGACCATGATCCTGGCCGGCTCCACCAAGCTCGGCGTCAAGGACGCCACCAAGGCGACCTGGCAGGCCGGCAAGGGCCCGCTGATCGACAGCACCGCGGTCGTCGAGTGCGTCGCCAACGGCGTCAAGGTCTCCGTGGCCAACGGCGGCGACGAGGCCGCCGCGGTCTCGGTGAAGCCGGGCAAGGACCTCACCGTCCAGCCGGGCAAGATCGAGACCCTGGTCGTCAAGGTGGACGAGGACACCGCCTACGACATCACGGTGACCGGCCCGAACGGCTTCACCAAGAACTTCAAGGGCATCCTGGACTGCAAGACCGCCAGCGTGACCACGCCGAGCCCGTCCGCCACCCCGACGACCGCCAAGCCGTCGACCCCGGCGCCGACCAGCCCGGCCCCGACCACCACCACCGCCAAGCCGGCCACCCCGAGCGCCACCCCGTCGGCCTCCGCCACCACCACGGCCGCCCACCCGCTGCCGCCGGCCACCACGGCGCCCGCCGCCACCGGTGGCCTGGCCCAGACCGGTAGCAGCGACGCCACCCCGGTCATCGCCGCCGTCGCCGGCGGTCTGGTCGTCGCCGGCGGTGCCGCGGTCTTCCTGCTGCGCCGCCGCCGCGGTGGCAACGCCGCCTGAGGCCAGACCCGGAGCACGGCCCGGAGCACCGCCCGGCAGGGCGTGATCCGGTGACACCCGGCCCGGCTCCCCGCACCACGCGTGCGGGGAGCCGGGCCGCGCCGCGTGCGGGACGCCCCTGCGGGGCACCGGCGGACGGGTACCCGGCGGTTCGGGGCTCCGGGCCGGGTGCGGCACAATGGAAGGCTGCAAGCCGAATTACTCCCGACGACGCCGGAGCGATCTCACGTGGCGGAATACATCTACACGATGCGCAAGGTGCGCAAGGCGCACGGAGACAAGGTCATCCTTGACGACGTGACGCTCAGCTTCCTCCCCGGAGCGAAGATCGGCGTCGTGGGCCCCAACGGTGCCGGTAAGTCCACCGTGCTGAAGATGATGGCCGGTCTGGAGCAGCCCTCCAACGGCGACGCCTTCCTCTCGCCCGGCTTCACCGTCGGCATGCTCCTCCAGGAGCCGCCGCTGGACGAGTCCAAGACGGTCCTGGAGAACGTCCAGGACGGCGTCAAGGAGATCAAGGGCAAGCTCGACCGCTTCAACGAGATCGCCGAGCAGATGGCGACCGACTACTCGGACGCGCTGCTCGACGAGATGGGCAAGCTCCAGGAGGAGCTGGACCACGCCGAGGCCTGGGACCTGGACGCCCAGCTGGAGCAGGCCATGGACGCCCTGGGCTGCCCGCCCGGCGACTGGCCGGTCACCAAGCTCTCCGGTGGCGAGAAGCGCCGCGTGGCGCTCTGCAAGCTGCTGCTGGAGGCCCCCGACCTGCTGCTGCTCGACGAGCCCACCAACCACCTGGACGCCGAGTCGGTGAACTGGCTGGAGCAGCACCTGGAGAAGTACAAGGGCACCGTCGTCGCCGTCACCCACGACCGGTACTTCCTGGACAACGTCGCCGAGTGGATCCTGGAGCTCGACCGCGGCCGCGCCTACCCGTACGAGGGCAACTACTCCACCTACCTGGAGACCAAGCAGTCCCGTCTCAAGGTCGAGGGCCAGAAGGACGCCAAGCGCGCCAAGCGGCTCAAGGAAGAGCTGGAGTGGGTCCGCTCCAACGCCAAGGGCCGCCAGGCCAAGTCCAAGGCGCGTCTGGCCCGCTACGAGGAGATGGCCGCCGAGGCCGACAAGATGCGGAAGCTGGACTTCGAGGAGATCCAGATCCCGCCGGGCCCGCGTCTGGGCAGCGTCGTCATCGAGGTCGAGAACCTCAACAAGGCCTTCGGCGAGAAGGTCCTGATCGACGACCTCAGCTTCACCCTGCCGCGCAACGGCATCGTCGGCATCATCGGCCCGAACGGCGCCGGCAAGACCACCCTGTTCAAGATGCTCCAGGACCTGGAGACCCCGGACAGCGGCACGGTCAAGGTCGGCGAGACCGTCAAGATCAGCTACGTCGACCAGACCCGCTCCAACATCGACCCGAAGAAGACCCTCTGGGAGGTCGTCTCCGACGGTCTGGACTGGATCAACGTCGGCCAGGTCGAGATGCCGTCCCGCGCCTACGTCTCCGCGTTCGGCTTCAAGGGCCCGGACCAGCAGAAGCCGGCCGGCGTGCTCTCCGGCGGTGAGCGCAACCGCCTCAACCTGGCGCTCACCCTCAAGCAGGGCGGCAACCTGCTGCTCCTCGACGAGCCCACCAACGACCTCGACGTCGAGACCCTCTCCTCGCTGGAGAACGCGCTGCTGGAGTTCCCCGGCTGCGCCGTGGTCATCTCGCACGACCGCTGGTTCCTGGACCGGGTCGCCACCCACATCCTCGCCTACGAGGGCGAGAGCAAGTGGTTCTGGTTCGAGGGCAACTTCGAGTCCTACGAGAAGAACAAGATCGAGCGGCTGGGCGCGGACGCCGCCCGTCCGCACCGGGCCACCTACAAGAAGCTGACCCGCGGCTGACACCCAGTCGTGACGACGGCCCGGCAGGCCGCCCGCCCCGTGGGGGCCGGCCTGCCGGGCCGCGGCCCGACCGGCACCACCGCCGGCGGCCCACCGGACGTCGAGGAGATTCCGTGGCACGCCACATCTACGCCTGCCCGCTGCGCTGGTCCGACATGGACGCCTTCGGGCACGTCAACAACGTGGTCTTCCTGCGCTACCTGGAGGAGGCCCGGATCGACTTCATGTTCACCCAGGCCGCCGAGGCCGGCGCGGGCGAGTTCGCGGGCGGCTCGGTGGTGGCCCGCCACGAGATCGACTACAAGCGTCCGCTGGTGCACCGGCCGCAGCCGGTCACCATCGAGACCTGGGTGACCAGGATAGGCGGGGCCTCGCTGACCGTCTCCTACGAGATCAAGGACACCGCCGAGGACGGCACCGAGACCGTCTACGTCCGGGCGTCCACCGTGGTGGTGCCCTACGACCTCGCCGAGGGCCGGCCGCGCCGGATCAGCGCGGTGGAGCGGGAGTTCCTGGCACGCTTCATGGACGAGGAGCCGGCCGTCGCGGTCTGACCGTGCCCGCCCCGCCCGAACCCGTACGCCCGATGCCCGGATGTGAGCCGAAGCGTTGAACAGCACCGCCGCCCTCGCCCTCGCCGACACCGGGGAGGCCGCCGACCTGGCCGCCTTCCTGGTCCGTCTGCTGCGCTTCGACAAGACGGCGTCGGTCCGACTGCAGGGGGTGCCGCGACCGGACGGCGGCGTCCTGGCCGTCTTCGGGCGGCTGCCGCTGGGCGGTTCGGGCGCGCTGGTGGTGCGCACCGCGCGGCTGGCCCGGCTCGACGGGCCGCTCGACCTGACGGTCTCGGCCGGGCAACTGCTGGACGGCGTGGACACCACGACGGACGGCCTCGCGCTGCCCGCCCCGGTCACCGGCCCGGCCTGGGCCGGGCTGCTGCCGCCGCGCACCGGCTGGCGGCCGGCCGGCACCCCGCCCGCCGCCCAGGTGCGCCTCGAAGTGGCCGCCGCCGTGCGGGAGTTCCGCGAGCGCAGCGAGGCCGTCCCGGCGCACCACCGGACCCGCGCGGTGCTCGACGCGCTGGCCGACGAGATCTGGTCCCGCCCGCTGACCGTCCTGCCCGAACTGCCGCTGCGTGCCGCCCACGCGGCCCAGGTGATCGGCTTCCTGGCCCCGCAGGCCCCGCTGACCGTGCACCGGGCCGGCGGCTGGCTGCGGCTGTCCGCCCCGGCGGGGTCGGTGGCGGTCCGCACGGCGGCCGCGCCCGGCGCGGGGCTCGGCCTCAGCCCGCTCGGGTAGGGGCCCGTCCCCGATGCGCGCCGGGGCACAGCGCCCCGGTCAGCCCTCGGTGTTGATCATCGAGGCGGCGGCGTAGGTGAGGTAGTCCCAGAGCTGGCGCTCGGCGTCCTCGGGCAGGCCCAGCTCGTCCAGGGCCGTCCGCATGTGCTTCAGCCAGGCGTCGTGCGCGGCCCGGTCCACCTTGAACGGCACGTGCCGCATCCGCAGCCGCGGGTGGCCGCGCTGCTCGCTGTAGGTGCGCGGGCCGCCCCAGTACTGCATCAGGAAGAGCGCGAACCGCTCCTCGGCCGGCCCGAGGTCCTCCTCCGGGTACATCGGCCGGAGCAACTCGTCCTCGGCGACGCCCTGGTAGAACCGGTGGACCAGCCGCCGGAAGGTCGGTTCGCCGCCGACCTGCTCGAAGAAGGTCTCCTCGCTGAGCGTGCCACGCCGGATCTCGTTCACCCGACCATGGTCGCAGACGGCGGCGGGGCCGTACACCGGGACCTGGGGACCAGGACCGCAGGCGTACGACCCCGCCACGACCGAGCGCGGCGCCGCGTGCTCAGTCCTCCCAGCGGAACAGCTTCCAGGAGATGCCGGTCAGCACGGCGGCGAAGAGCAGCAGCCCGCCCATGGTCGGCAGCGCGTCCATCACGCCGCCGCCCCGGGAGAGCACCGACTGCGCCGAGGTGACCAGGTGCTTCAGCGGCAGCGCCTCGGAGATCGCCTTGAGCCAGCCCGGCATGTCGTCGGTCGGGAAGAACGAGCCGGACAGGAACGACATCGGCAGCACGATGATCTGTGCGAAGCCGTTGGCCGCCTCCTCGGTCTTGGCGATCGAGCCGACCAGCAGACCGATCGACATGAAGGCGATGGTCGCGCAGATCACCAGCGGGATCACCAGCCACCAGTTGCCGGTGAGCTTCAGCCCGAAGAACGGCAGGGTGGCGAGGACCAGGAAGATCGTTGTCTGGGCGAGCGCGGTCAGCACCGAGACGGCGACCCGGGAGGCGACGATCGACCCGGCGCTCACCGGGGCGAGCCGCAGCCGCCGCAGCACCTTCTTCTGCCGCCAGCCGACCAGGGTCAGCGCGGCGCTGAACACCGCGCCGGTGGCCACCGCCCAGCCGAGCAGACCGGGGGTGAGGAACTGGATCGGCTTGAGCGAGCCGTCCTCCACCTGGCTGCTCTCCAGGGTGAACGCCGGAGGCTTGCCGGTGGCGGCCTGGTTGGCCTGCTGGACCACGGAGTTGACGATGCCCCGGACGGTGCCGGCGCGGACCTGGTCGGCGGCGCTGTAGCGGACCTCGACCCTGCCGTCCGGGCCCTCCTTGATCACGGCGTCCAGATCGCCCTTGCGGACCTTCTCCAGCGAGGCGGCCTCGTCGTCGCTCCGGGTGATGGTCAGCACCTGCTCCAGGCCGGTCCGGGCCTCGCCCTGGACCGAGTCCAGCAGCCGCACCGCGCCGACCTGCTCGACCTTGGCGTGCTGGGTGGTGGCGCCCTTGAGCAGGGTGCCGAACAGCAGCAGGAACATCAGCGGGAAGAGCAGCACGAAGAACAGCGCGCTGCGGTCGCGGAGGAAGGAGACCAGCATCACCCGGGAGAGGCTGACGAAGGCGGAGACCCGCTCGCGCTCGCCGGCCGCCGGGGGCGTGCCGCCCGGTGCGGAGGAGGCGGTCGTGGGGCCGGCCGCGGGGCGGGCCGTGGTGGGCTCGGCGCTCATGCGCGGTACTCCCGTCCGGTGAGCTGGAGGAAGACGTCCTCCAGGGTGGCGCCGCGGACCTCCAGGCCGCGCAGCGCGCCCTGCTCGGCCAGCACGGAGAGCACCGGCGCCGGCAGGCGGGTGGACAGCGAGAGCGAGGTGCCGTCGTCCTCCAGCGAGGTGATCTCCGCCCCGGCGGCGGTGAGCAGCTCGCGCGCGGTGTCGAGGGCCAGCTGGCCGGACTCCACGCTGATCCGGACGGTGTCGTCGATCTCCCGGACCAGCGCGGCGGGCGCCCCGGTCCGCAGGATCCGGCCGTGGTCCATCACCGAGACGCGGTCGCAGAGCACCTCGGCCTCGTCCAGGTAGTGGGTGGTGAGCACGACGGTGCGGCCCTCGGCGTTGATGTCGCGCAGCAGGTCCCAGAGGTTGCGGCGGGCCTGCGGGTCGAGGCCGGTGGTGGGCTCGTCGAGGAACACCAGCTCGGGGCCATGGACCAGGGCGCAGGCGATCGAGAGGCGCTGGGCCTGGCCGCCGGACATCTTGTCGGTCATCACCCCCGCCGACTCGGTCAGGCCGACCCGTTCCAGCATGGCGTCGGCACGCTTGGGGCCGACGCCGTAGAAGGAGCCGAAGGTGCGGATGGTCTCCCGCGCCGTGAGCTTGTTGAAGAAGGCGGAGGCCTGGAACTGGACGCCGATGCGCGGCAGCAGTTGGGGGTTGCGCGGCCAGGGCGCCAGCCCCAGCAGCTCGATCCGGCCCTCGTCGGGTTTGCGGATCCCCTCCAGGATCTCCAGCGTGGTGGTCTTCCCGGCGCCGTTCGGCCCGAGGATTCCGTAGAATTCGCCGGCGTCGACGGTGAGTGACACCCCGTCGACGGCCTGCACGTCCCCGTACCGCTGACGGATTCCGTCGGCGGATATTGCAGCAGTCATAACGACTGAGGGTAGGGGTGGCAGGCCGTCGCGGGGAGTTGTCCAAGCATCATTTGATGATCAGTTTTACAACGTTGTCGAGTGCCGGTGGGTCAGGCGCGGTGCACGGTGATCGTGGTCCAGGCGCCGATGTGGATCCGGTCGCCGTCGTTCAGCGGGATCGCGGTGTGCGGGGCGATCGGCTCCGCGCCGCCGTTCACCGTGGTGCCGTTGGTGGAGTCCTGGTCCACCAGCACCCAGCCGCCGTCCGGCTGCTCCGCCAGCAGGGCGTGCTGGTGCGAGGCGCCCGGGTCCTCCGGCGCGACCGAGAGGTCGATCTCCGGCACGGTTCCGCGGTGCTGGCTGCGCCGTCCGATCCGCAGCTGGCCGCGCCCGGTCAGCGGGATCCGCCGCTCGGGGCAGTACGGCGGGAAGAACAGCCCGGCCGCCTCCGGACCGCTGCGGGCCATCATGTCGGTGAAGTACTCGCGGTCGGCCGCGATCACCGCGAACCAGGTGGTCCGCACCGGCTCGGCGGGCGGGCCCTGCGGCGGTGCGGGCGGGGCCAGGTGGAACGAGGTGCCGAACTCGTCCCCGCGCCGGGCCGGTCCGGGCTGGGCGTAGACCGGGCCGGAGTCCTCGCGCGGCGGCGGCGCCCCGTACGGCCCGTCGGGCCGCGGGTTCGGCTGGGTGGGGACGGGCGGCTCGACCGGGGCCGGGGCCTGCTGCGCGGGGACCGGCGGCGGGTAGCCGTAGCCGGAGGGCACGGCGGGCTGCGGCGGCAGCGCCGGGGCCTCGTCCGGGTGGCCGCCGTGCTGCTGCCCGGCGAACGGGCCGGGGTAGGGGTTCGGGTGCAGGCCCTGACCCGGGTGCAGGCCCTGACCCGGGTGCAGGCCCTGACCCGGGTGCTGGCCGGGGTGCTGGCCCTGGTGGTGGCCGGGGTGCTGGTCCGGGTGCGGGGCGGCCGGGGCCTGCGGGGCACCGCCGTACGCCGCCGGGATGTTCAGCGGGGCGGGCGCGGGCGGCGGCGCGGGGGCGGCCGGGAACGGCTGCGGGGCGCGCTGCGGCGCCGAGAGGTCGTAGTCGTAGCCGCACTCCTCGCAGAACCGTCCGGTCTGCGGGCTGCGGCAGATCGGGCAGACGGCCAGGCCCTCGGTGAGGTCGGGGAAGCCCTGCGGGGCCGACGGCGGGCCGGCCGGCGGGGGCGGGGGCACGGCCCCCGGGGGCGGCGGGACGGCGCCGGGCTGCGGCAGCGCGCCCGGCGGGAGCGTGGCCCCGTAGGGCGTGCCGGGAGCACCGTGCGCCCCCGGGTTCCCGGGCGCACCGGGGTGCGTGCCGGGCTGCGGCGGCAGTGGCTGCGGTGGTGTCATCGGAAAACCGCAGAAGTCGCACCAGTCCTCGGCCTGCGACTCATGGCCCCTCGGGCAGATCGGCATCAGGTCCCCCCTCAATTCCAGCCCGGCCGGGGCCGGCCCCGGCCGGTTCGCGGCCCGGTCGACGCTTCGGCGGTCACTTCTTCACACGGACGGTCTTGGTCGACCGGGTCTCGACGATCATCGAGTCGGCCTCGCTCACGTTCTTACGGAACCGAACGGTACCCTCCTTCGGGTCCACCACGTCCACCACCTTCTGCAGCAGCCGGTAGGTGCCCTCGTTCCCCGTCGCGTGCGCGATCCGCACGGCGGCCCCGAGCTTGGCGGTGGCCCGGTGGACGTCCCCCGCGCGGTGCGCCTCCATGCCCTCCTGGACGGCCGCGGCGAGCTCCGCCTGACCGGTGTAGTGGGCGACCTGCGGGCTGATCCGGGTGGACGAGGCGAGGTCGTCCGTCCAGACCGCCTTGACCAGGCCCTGCGACAGCACCTCGGGCGTCCCCCCGACGACCGACGGCGGCAGGACCAGGCTCACCCGGGCGGCCAGCATCTCGTTGCCGACGGCCGCCGCCGGGACCTCCACACAGACGTGGTAGTCGCGGCTCTCGTCGCCCCAGGAGCCGGTCGGGTAGTCACCGGCCCGCGGCCCGGCCTCGGAGCGGCGGTCGGTGAGGTCCTCCAGCGCGGGGGCGACCTGCTTGACGAACCTGACCACCGCGTTGGCGGGCGTCCAGATCCGCAGCGCGACGTCGGCGACCTGCTTGCCCATCGCGCCGGCCATCATCGAGCGGAAGTCCTCGGCCAGGCCGGACGGCTCGGGGACGATGTCGACGGTGCCGAGCAGCGCGGAGGAGATCCTGCGCAGCTCCTCCACCTTCCAGTCGGTGCCCACGCCCCGGCAGTCGGCGGTGAAGCGGCCGCCGACCCGGTCGATCACGCGCTCCAGCTCGGCGGCGCTCTCGTGCTCGTTGTTGCCGTCGGTCAGCAGGATGGCGTGCCGGATCGGTATGTCGGGGCGGGTGAGGAAGAGCTGGTCGGCCTTGGTGAGCCAGGTGCCCATGGCGGTGCCGCCGGCCGCGGTGAGCCGGCGCAGCGAGTCCTTGGCCAGGTCGCGGGTCCGCGCCGAGGCGACGGCGAGGGTGCCGTCGCCGGGGAAGACCTCGCGGGCCTCGTGGGTGCCGGCGACCACGGCGAAGGCGACGCCGTCGCGGACGGTGTCGATGGCGGCGGCGGTGGCCTCGCGGGCGCCGCGCAGCTTGCTCGACGGGTAGTCCATCGAACCGGAGCAGTCCACCAGGATCACCACCGCGGCGGACTGCCCGCCGCCCTGCGCGGCGTCGGCGACGCCGAGCGGCCGCCCGCCGGAGGTGCCGCCGCCGGTCGCGGTCACGGTGACGATGGCGTTCACCTCGCGGGCGCCGTCCGCGAGGTACTCGTTCTGGAAGATCTCCACGTCGAACCTGGGCAGGTTCGGCTTCGCCAGTGTTGCCATGGGCCGGTGGCTCCCGTCGGGTGGTCGGTTGGTGCGGGGGCTGCGGTGCTCGGAGGTCGGGTGGCCGTGCTGGGGCGAGCGTGGTGGGGCCCGCGCCCGGGAGGGCGCGGGCCCTGGCAGGACGGCCGGGTCAGCGGGCCGGCGGCACGGTGGGGCGGGGCGGGACGGTCGGCGGCACGACGGGCGGCGGCGGGACGGCGGGCAGCGGGGGCACCGGCGGCAGCGGGGCGGCGGCGGAGCCGATCACCGGGATGTCCGGCAGGGTCGGCTCGTACTCCTCCTCGTCCTCGTCCCCGCCCGCGGTGACCACCGGCAGGTCGAGCGCGGTGGCGGTCCGGGCGTCCTCCTCCTGGTCCTCGGCCGGCGGGGGCGGGTCGATCGGCAGCACCGCGACGGTGATGTTGTCGTGCCCGCCGGCCGCGACGGCGAACTGCACCAGGGCCTGTGCGGCGGCCAGCGGTTCGGTGCGGGCGTCCGGCCGGACGTACTGCGCCAGGTCGGTGGCGGCCTCGGCGTAGTTCCACAGCCCGTCGGTGCAGACCAGCAGCACCCCGGGGACGTGCGGGGTGAAGCCGAGGGTGTGCGGCACCACCTCCTCGGCGTCCGCGCCGAGCCAGCCGGTGATGGCGTGGGCGCGCGGGTCCGCGTACGCCTCGGCCTCGCCCATCAGCCCCGCCTCGACCATCCGGGCGGCCCAGGAGTCGTCCTGGGTGAGCCGGAACGGCTCGGCGGAGCGCCGGTCGTCGGGGATCCAGTAGGCGCGGGTGTCGCCGACCCAGCCGACGGTGATCCGGCCGCCGGCCGCGATGGCGCTGACGTAGGTGCAGGCGGGCGCGTTGACGTCGGGCCGGCTCGGCCGGGTGCCGTCGGTGGCGAGCGCGGCCACCGCGTCGGCCGCGTCGGCGATGGCCCGGCGCATCGCGGTGGTGGGGTCGGTGCCCGCCTCCAGCGAGCTGAGCAGCGACTCGGAGGCGGCGTCGACCGCGGTCTCGGAGGCCTGGTCGGGCCGGTCGGAGGAGGAGACGCCGTCGCAGACCACGGCCACCACGACCGGCTCGCCGCCGGGCAGCGAGGTGGCGGCGACGGTGAAGGAGTCCTCGTTGCGGTGGTGCCGCAGGCCGCGGTCGCTGACCCCGGCGACGCCGGCCAGCGCCTTCTCCATGTGGTCGCGGGGGCGCGGCTGGGCGCGGCCGCAGGCCTCGCAGTAGCCGTCGGCGGTCACCTGGTGGAGTCCGCAGTGGGCGCACCCGGCCGCGCCCGGCGTGCCGTGGCCGCCGTGGGCGCTCTGACCGCCCTGACCGCCCTGGGCGGGCACGGCGGGCGTGTTGGGCAGGGTCGGCGGATGGTCCTCGTCGCCGGCGGCCGCCCGGGCGGCGGACCAGCCGGGCGGCATCGCGCCGGGGGCCGGGCGGCCGTCCCGGCTCGTGCCGCAGGAGCCGCAGAAGACGTCCTCCGGGTCCATCGGCTCGGCACAGCTCTGGCACACGGTCTGCTGCGGCATCTCTTACACCCACGTCCTGGGACGGGCCCGGTTGGCCCGTTCCACCATCTCGATCCTGGTATCGGCCCGGTCGGCCAACCGGGCGAGTACCCGGTAGGACTGCTCCAGGGCGAACCGCAGTTCCCGTTCCACCGCGGGCCGTCCCAGCACGCTGACCTCGCCGGTCGTCCGGCCGGGGCCGGATCCGCCGGAAGCGCCGGGTCCGCCGGGCGACCCGGCGGTCACCCAGCCGAGCGCCGCGCCGAGCACCTCGACGGCGAGTTCCTCGCGGCGGCGGTCGTCCAGGCGCAGCGCGGTCAGCTGCTCGGAGCTCGCGCCGAGGTCGGCGCCGAGCGGGTCGGTTGCGGGCCGCTCGCGCAGCCGGGCCCGGACGGCGGCGATCCGGGCGGCGGTGTACTGGCTGGAGGTGGCCGGGACGGACTCCAGGACGGCGACCGCGCCGGCCCGGTCGTCGCCGGCGAGCCGGACCCGGGCCAGCCCGAAGGCGGCGCTCAGGTAGCTCTGGTCGGTGCTCCACACCAGACGGTAGAACTCGGCCGCGTCGCCGCCGTTGCCGAGGAGTTCGGCGCAGACGGCCAGGGCCAGCTTGGGGGCGGCCTCGCCGGGGAAGGCGTCGTAGACGGCGTCGAAGGCCTCGGTGGCGGCGCGCAGCGCCTGTTCGCGGGGGTTCGCCGCCGCGGTGTCGGGACCGGTGGCGGCGGGACCGGCGGTGTCGGGGTCGGCGGTGTCAGGACCGGCGGTGTCGGGACCGGCGGTGTCGGGACCGGCGGTGTCGGGGTCGGCGGCGGCGACCAGCGAGGCCAGGCCCCGGTACCAGACCACCCGCCAGTCGTCCGGGTGGTCCTGCTCCAGCGCGGCGAGCGCCTCGGCGGCCTGCCGGCCGCGGCCGAGTTCGAGCAGCGCGCGCAGCGCCCGCAGCCGGCGTTCGAGCGAGTCGGTGGGCGCGCCGTCCAGCGCGGCGAGCGCCTCCCGCGGGTCGGTGGCCAGCAGGGTGGCGAGGAAGCCGGCGTTGGGGTCGTCCGGGTCGACCCGGGGGACGGGCAGCGCGAGTGCGGCGCCGGCCGGGTCGACGGCGGTCAGCCGCAGTGCGCCCACCTGCACCGTGGGGGCCACCAACTCGGTGTCGACGACGCGCAGTTCCGGTCCGAACAGGGTGGAGAGCGCGGGCCGGGCCCGGCCGTCCTGGAGCGCCAGCACCTCGCGCAGCACACCCGTGAGCTGGTCGGCCATCTCCTCGGCGGAGGCGAACCGGCGGGCCGGGTCGGGGTCGGTGGCGCGCACCAGCAGCCGGTAGTACGACTCGTAGGCGGCGAAGGCCGGGACGGACTCCGGGCCGGGCAGCGTGTCCCGGTAGGTGGTGGAGTAGCCCTGGAAGTCGAAGCTGAGGACGGCGAGGGTGCGGGCCACCGTGTAGAGGTCGGAGGCGGGGGAGGGGCCGTCGGCGGCGATCTCCGGCGCCTGGTAGCCGATGGTGCCGTAGATCGGGCCGTCGTCGTCGAACCGGCGGACGGCGCCCATGTCGATGATCTTGAGGGTGTCACCGCTCTGGATCACGTTGTCGATCTTGAAGTCGCAGTAGACCAGCCCGCGCTGGTGCAGGTAGCCCAGCGCCGGCAGCGCCTCCAGCGCGTAGGCGATGGCCTGCTCGACCGGCAGCGGGTCGCGTCGGCCGTCCGGGGCGCGGCGCTCGTTGGCGATGTCCTTGAGCGACTTGCCGCCGACGTACTCCATCACGATGTAGCCGTCGGTGGCGCCGGTCCGCAGGTCCGGGTGCTCGGCGAAGTTGATGATGCGCACGATGCCCGGGTGGTCCACCTCGGCCAGGAAGCGGCGCTCGGCGACGGCCACCGCCAGCGCGTCCTCGTCCCCGGTGTCCAGCAGGCCCTTGAGCACCACCCACTTGTCGTTGACCCGGCGGTCCACCGCCAGGTAGATCCAGCCGAGGCCGCCGTGCGCCAGGCAGCCGACCACCTCGTACTGTCCGCCGACCAGGTCGCCGCGGCGCAGCTTGGGGGTGAACGAGTACGGGGTGCCGCACTTGGTGCAGAAGCCCTCCGGGCGGCCGGGCGTGCCGCCCCGCTCCCGGCCCACCGGGGCGTCGCACTTGGAGCAGTACCGCTTGCGCTCCGGCACCTCGGGGTTCTCCAGCACCGCCTGCGCCGGGTCGGCGGCCGGGACGGTGGGCACGGTCACCAGGCCCGCGCCGAGGCGGTGCCGGTTGGCGGTGGCGCCGCCGCGGCTGCTGCGCACCGAGACCGAGCGGCCGCTGCCGGTGCGGGTCGAGCGGTGCGAGCGGGAGCGGCCGGAGAGCGAACGGGCCGAGCCGCTGCGGGGCGATCCGGTGTCCGGGTCGAACGCGATCTCCACGGTGGAGGTGTGCGAGGTGGAGCGGCCCGTCGCGGAGCCGCTCGTCGCGGAGCGTGCGGCCGGGACCTCGGGCGGGGTGAGGCCGCACTCGTCGCAGTAGCCGTCGGCGTCGATCGTCCCGGCGCAGTCGCGCGGGCAGGGGTCGCCCGCGCCCGTCGGGGCCGCCGTGGCGGTGGCCGATCCGGTGGCGGGTCCGGTGGCCGATCCGGTGGTGGGTCCGGTGGCGGTCCGCACCGAGGAGGTGCCCTCCGGGGCGAGCCCGCACTCGTCGCAGTAGCCGTCCGCGTCGATCGTCCCGGTGCCGCCGCACTGCGGCCGCACGCACGTCTCGCCCATCACCCTCGGCCCCCCTGTCCCCGCCCGTCGACAACCTGTCCGTCGACCGGCTCCCCGCCCGCCGACGCCCCGTCCTGCCCGCTTCCGTCCTGCGCGGTTCCGCCCTCGCCGGCGTCCGGCCCGCCCGCCGCCGGGCGCAGCGCCTGCTGGAACCGGGCCACCGCGCCCGCCGCCGCCCGCAGGTCGCACGGCGCGCTCCACAGCAGCCAGCGCGCCTTCTCGTAGCGCTCCAGCACCTCCGGGTCCTCGGCCACCCGCAGCCGGGCCGCCATCGCCTTGTACGCGTCCAACCGCCCGCGCAGCTCGGCCCGGATGGCCAGCGGCTGGGTCACCTCGGTCAGCGACTGCCGGGCCCGGGCCAGCTCCTTGGCCGCCGCGTCCTCCAGCGCGTCCAGCAGCGGCGCCAGCCGGTACCACTGCCCGCTCTGCCGCAACTCCAGGGCCACCACGATCCGTTCGCGCAGCGCCGAGGCCGGTCCCGGTACGGCCGGCACCTCGGTGGCGGCGATCTTGGCCAGCACCTCGCCGCGCGCCCGGCGGGCCTCGGCCAGCGTGGCGTCGGCCCGCTGCAGCAGGTCCCCGACGCCCTGCAGGCGCTCCTCGGCGTCGTCGCGCAGCCGCAGCAGGTTCTCCAGCTCCAGCCGGACGTCGTCCAGCGCCCGCCCGGCCAGGTCGAAGCGCTCGGTGTCCACCACCCCGGACGGCGTGGCCAGCGCGCCGCCGTCCGGCACCGTGCCGCGCTGCGCGGGGACGCGGGCGGGCCGCCAGAGCGCCAGCGGGTCGCAACGCACCTCGGTCCGCAGCCCGCCGAGCTCGCCGTCCAGCGTGTCCAGGTCGTCGCCGAGCGGATGGGTGCCGACGCGCACGCCGAGCGAGGCGGCCAGCGTCTGCACCCGGCGCAGCTCGGCGATCAGCAGGTCGATCCGGGCGGGCAGCGCCGTCCAGACCGCGTCGGCCGCCGAGACCACCTCCAGGACGGTGGCGTACCAGGCGTTCATCCGGTCCATCAGCCCGTCCAGGCTGACCCGCTCGACCAGCCGGGCGGGCGCGCCGAGGCGCTGCGGGCCGTCCGGCGCGCCGCCGGGCACGGTGACCGCGTCGCCGGTCAGCAGCTCGCTCAGCTCGGCGAGTTCGGGCGCGCCCGGCCGGGCCTTGCGGGCCCGCACCGCGCGGGCGGAGGCGAGTGCCTCGGAGTAGCGGTCGAACAGCGCCCAGAGCATCGGCAGGCCCTGTCCGGCGACGGCCCAGCGCTCCTGGGTCCGCCCGGTCAGGCCGGCGCCGTCGAGCAGGCGCAGGCCCGGGTGGTCCTGGAGGGAGAGCAGCGCCGACTCGACCGCGTCGCGTTCCGCGCCGAGGCGCGCCAGCGCGCGGTCCACCTCCTCCCGGCTCAGCGCCGGGCCGACCGAAGCCGCCATCGTTCCCTCCCCTCCTCCACCTGCGTCGTTCCCGCGACCGGGGACCGCTCCCGACCCCGGGCGGCCGTCGGACAGACCCTAACGCGTGCCCCCGCCCGTCCGGCCGTCACCGCGGTATCGGCCAGTGCCGGTCGGCGTCGTCCCGCAGGTACGGCTTGAGCCAGCTGTCGTACGCGCCGCGCCAGGCGCCCCTGGCGTAGTAGTCGTTGATCACCTGGTTCACCCGGGCCGTCAGATCGGTGCTCTCCTTCAGCATCCCGACGCCCATCACGCCCGGCCGCACGTCGCCGTCCAGCACCTTGACGGTCTGGTCCTGCGCCGCCTGACCGGCCGCCAGGCCGTCGTCGGTCATCGTCGCGTCGACCTTGCCGAGCTGCATCAGCACCAGGCAGTCCAGGTTGTTCTCCACCGGGACGAGCTGCTTGAGCGGCCGGGTCTTCAGCTCCTCCAGGGCGGAGGAGCCGTTCGCCGCGCACGCGGTGGTGCCGTTCAGCGCCTCGTCGAGGCTCTTGGCCGGTGAGGTCCTGGGCACCAGGACCCGTTGGCTGGTGGTGAAGTACGGCCGGGAGAAGGCGATCTCCTGGAGCCGGTCGCAGGTGATCGACATGGTGCGGACGATGATGTCGACCCGGCCCTCCTTGATGTACTTGATCCGGTCGGCGGTCGGTACCGCCTTGAACACCACCTTGTCCGGGTCGCCCATGATCGCGGTGCCGATCGCCCGCGCGAGGTCGACGTCGAAGCCCTCCAGCTGGCCGGTGTTGGGGTTGCGCGAGCCCCACCGGTAGCTGTTCAGGTCGATGCCGACGACCAGGCTGCGGCGGGCCTTGATGGCCTTCACCGCCGCGCCGTCCTCGGTGCTCGGCGGGACGCTCCTGTAGAGGTCGCAGGGCTCCGCGGCCTGGCCGGACCGGTCCTGCTGGTCCTGCTGCGCCTGTTGTCCCGCCAGCGGTGCTCGCGCCGGCCCGTCGGCCGTACCGTCGCCGTGCGGCCCGCCCGCGCCGAGCGCCAGCGCGCCGGAGGCCAGCAGGGCCAGCGCCGCCGCCGTCCGGGCGGCCCGCAGCGCCGTGGCGCGGCCCCGCCCCCGTTCCTGTTCCCGGTCCGTGACCGTGTCCATCCCGTCCGTCCCCCCTCTACCGGTACTCGGCCAGTCGTCGGCCGAGGCCGACCAGCGCGGCGGCGGCGGCCACCAGGCCCAGCGCCGCGACCCCCGCGGCGGCGGTGCGCAGGTCCCCGTCGACGCCCAGCGTCGCGTCCTGGAACCGGCTCTCCTCCACCACCGCGGCCCGGGCCAGCTGCTGGTCGGCCGAGCTGAACGCGGCGTCGGCCGTCTTCGGCGCGTCCGCCTCCTTGGCCGTCACGGTGGCGTCCAGCGCGGCCTGGTAGTCGCCCTGGTTCTCCAGCGCGGTGGCCGCGGCGTGCCGGTCGCTCCACTGCTGGTAGTCGCTCAGCGCCTGGTCGACCGTGGACCGGGCCTCCAGCGGCGCCAGCGCCCGGGCCTGCGCCAGGGTGCCGGTGGCGTCGCCGCGCTGCGGGTCGCGGGTGTACAGGTGGTCGGTGGTCGTCGACCACAGCTTGGCGTAGGTCGCGCTGGAGCCGCGCGAGACGTAGTGCAGGTTCTCGGCCAGCCGGGCAGTCAGCACGTCCACCCGGGCCGCGTTGAGCGCGCGCAGCGGCGCGGCCCCCTCGCGCTCGCCGCGTCCCAGCGCCGAGTGGGCGGCTGTCGCGCTCACGGTCAGCCAGAGCACCGCCGCCAGGACGGACGCGGTGGCGGCCAGCAGCCCGATGTTGAAGACCCGGTTGGTCCGCCGGAACAGCGTCAGCTGCACCCAGACCAGCGTCAGCAGCGCCACCAGCCCCAGCGCGTACCCGGCCCACGGGGTGGCCCGGGCATCGGCCAGGTCGCGGGCCAGCACCTCGTTCTGGGCGGCCGACAGCCGGGCGGCGGCCGGCAGCAGCTCGGTGCGCATCTGCTCGGAGGCGTACCGCTGGTAGGCGCCGCCGAGCGGGTAGCCCTGCCGGTTGTTGGCCCGGGCGCTCTCCACCAGCCCCGCGTACACCGGGACCTTCTGGTTGAGGGTGGAGAGCAGTTCCCCGAGGTTCGGGGAGGCGGAGGTGCGGGTGGCCGCCTCGGAGATCAGCCGGGAGGCCGTCGCGAGGTCCTGCTCGTAGCGCTGCCGGACCGCCCGCGGTTCGGCGCCCGCGAGCAGGAAGCCGCTCGCCGCGGTGGCGTCCGCGTCGGCCAGCGAACGGTTGATGTCGGCGGCGGCCTGGCTGAGCGGCTGGCTGGAGCCGAACACCCGTTCGGCCGCCGCGGCCCGGGAGTTCAGCTGGACGGCGGTCAGCGCGCCGAACGCGAGGGCCAGGGCCGCGAGCAGCACCCCGGCGAGCCGCAGCCGCCCCGGCGCCGTCCGGGTGGCCCGCCCCAGCCGGGCGACCGGACCGCGCCGCAGGAGCACCGCCCCGGTGCCGCCGGACCGCGGCACGGGCGGTCCCGGCCTCTCGATACGCACCGGTGTCGCCACCAGCCTCCCCCTCCCCAGTGGCCCGCCCCCCGGTCTCCGGGGCCCGGCCGTTGCCAGCAGTATGGCCGTCACTTCCGACGGCCACACCCGAGTTGCGCGGATCTTGAGCTGTGCTTCCCCGCCCTGCGGTCCCGTTGTGCGTTCCCGCGATGCGTTCCCGCCGTGCGTCCCCGCCCTGCTCCGCGGCTCCCGGCCCTCCCCGGCCCGGGCCGCCCCGTGGCGAGGGGCGGACGGCGAACGGGTCGACGCGCGGCGGGCGGCGAACGGTTCCCGGGCGATCCGGAGGCGACGGGCGCTTTTGCGCGGTCCGCTTCCCGGCACGGGCGGTTCGTGTGCCGGTGCGACGGCCGGGCCCTCCGTACCATGGCGGCATGCGTCTTCTGGGAACGATCTCCGCCGACCGACCGCTGCTCGTCGTCGCCGTCCGGGAGGAGGCCGCCCACCTCGGCGACCACCTGCCGGTGCTGCTGACCGGCATCGGCAAGGTCAACGCCGCCGCCGCGCTGGCCACCGTCCTCGCCGACGGCCCGCACCCCTCCGAAGTCGTCAACCTCGGGACCGCCGGCGCCCTGCGCCCCGGCTGGGAGGGCACTCACACCGTCACCCAGGTGATCCAGCACGACCTCGACACCCCGACCCTCTACGCCCTGACCGGCCGCACCTACGGCGCCCCGCTGGTCGTCGGCAAGGGCGACGGCCCGGTGCTGGCCACCGGCGACCTCTTCGTCTCCGACCGGGCCGCCCGCGACCGCCTCGCCGAGCACGCGGACCTCGTCGACATGGAGGGCTACGCCGTGGCCACCGTCGCCCACCGCGCCGGACTGCCGGTCCGCCTGGTCAAGCACGTCAGCGACGAGGCGGGGGACGGCGCCGGCCACACCTGGCGGGAGACCGTCGACGACTGCGCCCGTCACCTCGCCGACTGGCTGCACAAGCAGGGCTGGTGACGGGAGGTCGGGTGTCGGACCGGCGGTTAGTGTGGCGAGATGACCGATGACGCCGCCGCCGGCGGGCCCACCGACCTGCGCCCGCCGGGGATCAACGCCGACGAGCACACCACGCTGCTCTCCTTCCTCGACTACCTGCGCGACTGCGTGATCGCCAAGACCGCGGGACTCTCCGACGAGGACGCCCGGCGGCCCGGTGTCGCCTCCGGCACCAGCCTGCTCTGGCTGGTGCGCCACCTCACCGCCGTCGAACTCAACTGGTTCCTCTGGGCCTACCGGGGCGACGAGGTCGAGCGGTGGGACGACGACGCGCCCTCGCCCGGCGACGAGACGGTGGCGGGGTCGGTCGCCGAGTACCGCGCGGCGATCGCCCGCGCCAACGAGGTGATCGCCGCGGCGGCCGACCGGCTCGACCGGCCCGGCGTGCGCTCGCTGCGCCCCAACGCCGAAGCGCCGTCGATGCGTTGGCTGCTGGTGCACATGATCGAGGAGACCGGCCGGCACGCCGGTCACGCCGACATCATCCGTGAGCGGCTGGACGGTTCGGTCGGCCGCTGACGGGGGCGGGTTGGGTGGTCGCTGACGGATAGTGGAATACTCCCCCGCGCAGTACCCGGCGCCGCTTCGGCGGTGCCGGGTGTTTTTCATACAGGGGGAATAGAAGTTCATGTCATCGACTGACAGAAATGTTGGCCGCCGTCGTACCGTGCGCACCGCCAGGACGGCCCTCGGGGCCTCGGCGCTGGCGCTGACGATGCTCACCACCGCGGCCTGCGGCCCGGACAACAGCTCGGCCGACTCGGCCGTGACGGCGGCGGCGGGTTCGGCCGGGGGGCCGAACCTGGGACTGCCCGCCAACCTCGACGACCTGAAGAAGTGGAAGTTCGAGGACTGGGAGAAGTGGGCGAAGGACTACGCCCTCCCGGCCGCCGCCAAGGGCTTCTGGACGCTGGACAAGCTGCTCAAGGCCAAGCCCAACGAGCCGATCGCGCCGCCGGCGCCGCCCACGGCCGCACCGACCCAGGCGCCGGCGCAGCCGCCCGCCCAGCCCGGGCAGCCCACCCAGGCGCCGGCGCAGCCCGGCACGCCGTCCGCCCCGACCGGCAAGCCGCCGGCGGGACAGCCGACCCAGCCGGGGCAGCCGACGCAGCCGCCCGCGGCGCCGAAGCCGTCCAACACCCAGCAGCCGGCCTCGCAGGCTCCGGCCCAGCCGCCGGCCCAGCCCGCGCAGCCGTCGCAGGCCCCGGCACAGCCGCCCGCCCAGCCGACCCAGGCCCCGGCCCAGCCCGGCCAGCCGTCGCAGGCCC
This sequence comes from Kitasatospora sp. NPDC057965, assembly GCF_042887135.1. Lineage (NCBI taxonomy): Bacteria > Bacillati > Actinomycetota > Actinomycetes > Kitasatosporales > Streptomycetaceae > Kitasatospora > Kitasatospora sp. NPDC057965. The sequence continues at coordinate 310,015 of NZ_JBHVPZ010000007.1, read as the reverse complement.
CGGCGCAGCCGCCCGCCCAGCCCGCGCAGCCCGCCGACAACGGCAACGACCCGCTGCCCAAGACCGTCAACGCCCAGCCCCTCCCGCACCCGTACACCAAGCCCGGTGTGCACGGGAAGCTGTTCGCCGACAAGCCGGGCAGCGGCGCCGACGCCGCCGGCGGCCTGGGCCACTACCAGTGCTCCGCCACCGTGGTCGCCGACCCGGCCCACCCCGGCAAGAGCAACCTGGTGTGGACCGCCGGCCACTGCGTCCACCAGGGCAAGGCGGGGCAGTTCTACAGCAACATCTCCTTCATCCCGGCGTTCAACAGCACCGGCGCGCTGAGCGGCGGCAAGCAGGCGGAGGAGGCCCAGTACGCGCCGTACGGGGTCTGGAACGGCACCCAGGCGGTGACCTCCCCGCAGTGGAAGGCCGAGGGCGGCGAGAACGGCTCGCCGGCCACCCACTACGACTTCGCGATCGTCCGGGTGCAGCCCGCCGACGGCGGCAAGTCACTGGAGGAGACGGTCGGCGGCGCGGTGCCGGTCTGGTTCAACGCCCCGCGCGACCAGCTGAGCATCACCGAGTACGGCTACCCGGCGGCCCCGCCGTTCGACGGCATGGAGCTGAACCGCTGCGAGAGCGGCAAGCCGAGCCGGGTGTCCTACGACCCGACCCGCCCGCCGATGCTCGCCCTCGGCTGCAGCATGACCGGCGGTTCCAGCGGCGGTGGCTGGCTGACGGTGAAGGACGGCAAGCCGACGCTGGTCAGCAACGTCTCGGTCGGCAAGCACACCGGTGACCCGAAGTTCCAGGCCGGCCCGTACCTGGACGACGTGGCGGCCGGCGCGTACGACTTCATCTCCAAGAAGGGCTGACGCCCGCCGCACCGACCGCGACGGCCGCCCCCGCGCACCCTCCTCGGTGCGCGGGGGCGGCCGTCGCCCCGCCTCAGTCCGCGAACGCCGTCAGGTCGAGCGCGGCCAGCCGCTCCGGCTCGCTGAGCACGTCGATCGCCACGATCACGCCGCCCACCACGGTGAACGCCATGACCGACACCGGCCGGCCGTTGGCGCCGATCACCACGACGCCCGCCGCGCCGTTGACCAGCGCCGGGCGCGCGTACGGCGACAGGGCGCGGAACATGACCGCCTGCCCCGCGACCGTCCGGGCACCGGCCAGCAGCACCGGACGCCGCTCCCGGCCCGCGCCGCCGTCCGCCCGCAGCACCACCTCGGGGTCGAGGACGGCCAGCAGCGCGTCGAGGTCCCCGGTGCGGGTGGCGGCGAAGAACGCGTCGACGGCGACCCGCTGCCGGGCGAGGTCCCGGTCCGGCGCGGGCGCCCGGCCCCGCACCTTGCGGCGGGCCCGTGAGGCCAGCTGGCGGGTCGTGGCCGCCGTCCGCTCGATCAGCGGGGCGATCTCCTCGAACGGCACGGCGAACAGGTCGTGCAGCACGAACGCGACCCGCTCGGCGGGGGAGAGCGACTCCAGCACCACCATCAGCGCCAGCCCCACCGAGTCGGCGAGCAGCACCTCCTGCTCCGGATCCGGCGCGTCCGCCCGCCCGATCAGCGGGTCCGGTATCCGCGGCGGCTCCTCGACGCCCGCCTCGGTCCGCGACTCGAAGGACTCCTCGCGGCGCGACGCCCGCGCGCGCAACCGGTTGAGGCAGAGCCGCCCGATCACCGTGGTCAGCCAGCCGCCGAGGTTCTCCACCCCGGAGGTGTCCGTGCGGTCGTAGCGCAGCCAGGTGTCCTGGACGGCGTCCTCCGCCTCGGCGAGCGAGCCCAGCATCCGGTAGGCGACGGCCCGCAGCTGCGGCCGGTGCGCCTCGAACGGCTCCGCGTCCCCCATGGATCCGGCGGCCAGAGTTCTTTCGTCCACCCGTGTCACATTCCTTCGTCGCCGAGGGTCAAAGCTCCGGAACCACGAAACCTAACGGCTCCACCGGAGGCCCGGCTTCCGGTCGGCGAAGGAGAGACGACCATGACAAACCCGACCCGCTCGACCGGCGCCGTGAACCCGGCCGGCGCCCCTGTCCTGGTGACCGGCGGCACCGGCACCCTGGGTCGTCACGTGGTGCCGCTGCTGCGCGCGGCCGGGCAGGACGTCCGGGTGCTCACCCGCAACCCCCGCCCGGCCGCCGACGGCGTCGTGTACGCCGCCGGCGACCTGCTGAACGGCGAGGGCGTGGACGCGGCCCTGGCCGGCGTCGAGGTGGTGCTGCACCTGGCCGGCGACGCCAAGCACGACGAGGCCACCACTCGCACCCTGGTCGCCGCCGCCCGCCGGGCCGGGGTGCGGCACCTCGTCCACATCTCGGTGATCGCCGCCGACCGGGTGCCGCTCGGCTACTTCCGGGCCAAGCACGCGGCCGAGCGGGCGGTCGCCGAATCGGGCATCCCCTCCACCACGCTGCGCGCCGCCCAGTTCCACGACCTGACGCTCAGGACGGTGGCCGCGATGGCCAAGCTGCCCGTCGTCCCGGCGGTCAACGGCGTCCGCTGGGAACCGGTGGACGCCCGGGACGTCGCCGAGCGGCTGGTCGCGCTGGCCTCGGCGGCACCCGCCGGGCTCGTCCCGGACCTCGCCGGCCCGGCCGTGCGTACGCTCGGCGACCTGACCCGCGACTACCTGGCGGCCGCCGGCAGGCGCCGCCCGGTGCTGGCGCTGCGCGTGCCCGGCACGGTGGGCCGCTGCTACCGGGAGGGCGCCAACCTGGCCGCGCCCGGCGCCGATCGGGGCGCCCGCAGCTGGGAGGCGTTCCTGGCCGAGACCTTCCCGGCTCGCGCGCGCGAGGTCGCCACCGGCCGGGTCAGGACCAGCTGACGGTGGCCGGCTCGCCGGTCCTGGCCGCCGTGACCACCGCCTCGGTGGTCACCACCTTGGCGAACCGCATCGCGTGCAGCACCGCCCCGGTGGCGCGGGTGAGTTCGGCGGCGGGGACGGTCACGCCGTCCGGGCCGGTCAGGTCGAAGGCGTGCATGGCGTCGAGCGGGAAGACCGCGTCGTAGCCGAGGTTGCCCGCCATCCGCGCCGTGGTCTCGTTGCAGACGTTGGTGATGATCCCGGTGATCACCACCTGCCGGGCACCCCGCTCCTGGAGCCAGGCGTGCAGGTCCGGGGTGCCGTAGAAGGCGCTGTTCACCGTCTTGGTGATGTGCAGGTCGGGCGTGATCGCCGCCACGAAGTCCTTCAGCTCGTACCCCGGCGTGCCCGTCGCGAGCGGGCCGGCCGGGGAGGCGTGCTGCACGGTCACGACCGGCCGTCCGGTGGCCTGCCACACCTCGATCAGCTCGCCGATCCGCTGCTCGGCCCCGGGGTTGTCGCGCTCGCCCCAGAAGGTGTGGTCCTCGAAGCCCTTCTGGACGTCGATGACGACCAGGACGGCGTCGGAGTCGATGGTGAGCGGGGCGTCGAGGGCGCTGGTGTTCGTCATGCGTCCATGCTGCGGCGGGCCCGGGCGCCGCCGTGAGCGGCAGTGGAGCCACCCATCGATACGATCCTGCCACTACGGGTCCTGCCACTACGATCCCGTCCATGCGGACGGTGGGATGCGTGATCTTCGACGATGTCCGGCCCTTCGACTACGCCGTGATCGGCGAGGTCTGGGCGAACCGGGAGAGCCGCCCCGGCCTGCCCGCGTTCGAGCTGCGGATCTGCGGACCGGAGGGCGCCCGGGTCCGGTTCGCCGGCGGGCTGGAGCGCGTCCCGGACTTCGGGCTGGACGCGCTCGCCGACTGCGACCTGGTCGTCGTGCCCGGCATGCAACGGCCCGCCGAGCCCGCCGACCCCGCCGTCCTCACCGCCCTGCGCGCCGCCCACGAGCACGGCGTCACCCTCGCCTCGCTCTGCGCGGGCTCCTTCCTGCTCGCCGAGGCCGGCCTCCTCGACGGCCGCGCCGCCACCACCCACTGGGCGTTCACCGATCTGCTGGCCCGCCGCTTCCCGGCGGTGGACGTCCGCCCCGAGGTGCTGTTCACCGGCGAGGACCGGCTCTGGACCTCCGCCGGGGTGGCGGCCGGCATCGACCTCTGCCTGCACCTGGTCCGCGCCGCCCACGGCGAACGCGCGGCCGCGGCCATCGCCCGCGCCATGGTCACCGCACCCTTCCGCTCCGGCGGGCAGGCCCAGTTCATCCCCTCCCCGGTCCCGGAGCCCGCCGACTCCGACGACCCCCTGGCGCGCGTCCGCACCGAGGTCCTCGCGGCCCTGGACACCCCCTGGACCGTGCGCCGGATGGCCGCCCTCGCCGTCATGTCCGAACGCACCTTCGCCCGCCACTTCGCCGCCACCACCGGCACCACCCCGCTGCGCTGGCTCCTCGACCAGCGCGTCCTCACCGCCCAGCACCTCCTGGAGGACACCGACCTCCCCGTCGACACGGTCGCCACGCGCTGCGGCTTCTCCTCCGCAGTCTCCCTGCGCCCACCCTTCACCGCCCGCCTGGGCATCCCGCCGAGGGAGTACCGGCGGACGTTCCGGGGGCGTGACGTGGGGTGATGGCGGTGATCTGGTGATCCGTCAAACTCCCTGACGTGCTTGTCGGGTGGCGCTAACATTCAGCGACCGAAGCCCTGGGAGTTGGATTGAACGTCTTTCCTTCGGAAGCCGAACGGTACGCGAGCGAGGCCTGTGACCTGCCGGCCTTCGGTGGCCTCAGCCTGGTGCAGACCAGGAAGGATCTGCAGGAACTCCTCGGGAAGATCGGCAGCTTCGGCTTCTTCGACGAGTACACCAAGCACGACATCTCGCACATCGACGCGATGCTCGCCAAACTCGACTGGCTGGTCACGGCGAAGACCCGCGAAGCGATGACGCCGGCGGACTGGCTGCTGGTCGTGCTGGCGGTCTACTTCCACGACCTCGGCATGCTGGTCACCAAGAGTGAGTACCAGCGCCGGGAGGAGTCCGACTTCCCGCAGTTCCGGCAGGAGGCCCTCGATGCCTCGGACCCCGACGGCCGGGACTACCTGGCGCGGCTGAACGTGCTGGGTGCGGAGGAACGGGAGAAGTTCCTCTACCAGGAGTTCGTGCGCCACCACCACGCCGCGAGGGTGCGGAAGTGGATCACGGGGGACTTCTCTCCGAACCTGGGCGCGACGGACAAGGTCGTCACGGAGATCCAGGACCTCCTTCGGCAGGTCGAGCCGGTCTTCCGGGCGGACTTGGCCAAGGTGTGCGAGAGCCACCACCTGGACGACCTCTACGACATGAAGAAGTTCCCGGTCGAGCGCTACTACGGCTCCTCGGAGCGAGAGCGGGCCAACGTCCAGTTCGCGGCGATCCTGCTCCGTTCGGCCGACCTCCTGCATATCACGAGTGACCGCACCCCGTCGGTGGCCTTCCGGGTCTTCAACCCGATGGACCCGATCAGCCAGAACGAGTGGGCCAAGCAACGCGCGGTCCGGGCCGTCGTCGCCATGAAGGGGTTGAACAAGGACGGGGTGCCCTCCGAGGACGCGCCACAGGACACCGTCGCTGTCCACGCGAGGTTCACCGTCGAGAACGGCTTCTTCGGCCTCACCTCCTACCTGAAGTACGCGGAGGAGCAACTGCGGCTGAGCCACACCTGGGCGCAACGCGCCAACACGAGGGAAGGCTCGAAGTACTTCTTCCCCTGGCGGTCCATCGACACGAGCCACGTGGAGGCAGAGGGGTTCCTCACCGAGGCCTTCCAGTTCACCATCGATCACCAGAAGATCCTGGATCTCCTCACCGGCCACACCCTGTACAACGACACCAACGTGGTCCTGCGAGAACTCCTTCAGAACTCGATCGACGCCGTGCGGCTCCAGCACGGTGCGCGGTCGTCCGAGCTCGGGAGGGTCGAGGTCCGCTGGGACAGCGCCGAGCGGTCGCTGGAGATCTGCGACAACGGCACGGGCATGACGCAGAGCGTTATCGAGAACAACCTCCTGAAGGCCGGTTCCAGCCGCTACCAGGACCCGGAGTTCAGGAAGCAGAACCCCGACTTCAATCCCATCAGCCGCTTCGGCATCGGCGTGCTCTCGACCTTCATGGTGGCCGACCAGGTCGAGATCATCACATGCCACCCGGAGGAGGAGAAGGCTCGGCAGTTGTCCTTGCGCTCGGTGCACGGCCAGTACCTGGTGCGTACGCTCGACAAGAGCCAGGACGTGCCCGAGAGGATCCGACCCCACGGGACGATCGTGCGGCTGACGCTCAGGCCGAGCGCCGAGTTGGAGAGCGTAACCGCGACTGCTCAGCACTTCGTGGTCCTGCCCGAGTGCAAGGTCACGGTTCGAGAAGGTGACAGTGTTGAGCACGTTGGATATGCCTCCGTCGGAGAGGCGCTGAGGGACTCGATCGCGCGATCGAACCCCGGTCTTGCTCGGGACCTCGAAAGAGGAAAGGTCAGGATTGTCGAGCGCAGTATTGGAAATATGACTTTCGCGTATGCCGTCTATTGGAACGAGCACTTCAGGGAGTGGATGTTCCAACAGGAAGTCTCGGGCCTGAGGAACTCTGTGGCACCGGAAATCTTTGCGTCCGGAATCTGCATTGCCGGAATTCGAGTGGAGGCGACGACGCCTGGATTTCGAGGCCCCGGCCCTGTCGTCGCACTTGTCAATACCTTCGGCGAAAATTCACCGCGAACCAATGTTGCGAGGTCGGCGCTCGAGCCGACTCCGGAGCGGGAGAGTTTTATTAGATCATGCTATTCGGTCTATTGTGATCACGTCATCGAGGAGATGAATTCGCTCCAGTCGGAGCGCGGGCATTCGATCACTTGGGCGACGCAAGAAGCAGTTTATATCGCAAGGCCACTCATGGCCCCTTGGCCGGCATTTCGCGCGACGGCAATATTGCCGAACCTGCTTCACGAGGAGCTCCGGCGTGTCCCCTTCTTCCTTGTCGAGAAGGATGGCGCGAGGAGGAATGCCGCAGTGGACGAGCTGCTTGAGTTGTCGGAGATCGATACGCTCGAGAGTGCGGTGACCGACCACGTCGAGTCCCTCCTGAGGGAGCTGCCCGGAGGGACCCGGGAATCAGTTCTCGCGCTCATGGGTGCGCGATCGCATGACGGCGCCTCGCTTCTCTGTACTCGGCTCGGAAATTTCGCAGATGTTGACGAAATGTTTCTTTCCGGATGGGAAGTAGGCGGGGTCTCCGGTGATGTCAAGAATCGTGCGTGCAGCGTCAGGTGGGTAAGAAAGGGGCAGGGGCGGCCTCCTCGTTGGGTGGATGCGCAGCGGGTGCGAACCATCGCAGAATTCTTCGAGAGGGAGAACGACGGATACGGACTTTCTTCGAAGATGGTCAGAATTCCGTTGCGTGACGTGGTGGAAGACGGGTTCGCGCAGGACATGCGCGGCTTCATGCTGGGCGGCACGAAATACCTCTTGCCAGGTCATCCTTGGCAGGAGATGGTGGATGAAATCTTGGAATCCAAATCGGAGGGCTCGCCCGACCGGCTTGCGCTGCTTTCCTGGCTGATCTCTCAGTGGCTCGATGCTGTTGAAAACCGGCAGAAGGTGGCGGGCAGAAGGGCTGTTTCGGTCGCCGAGCTGGGGGAGTATCTGCGGCGACTGGACGCTATTGAATTGGTGGACTGGAAGAAGTTCTCCGCGATCTCCCGGTCCGAGGAGGGTGTGGTGGAGTTCTTTGACACCAGAAAGTGGCAGCGACCCGGGAGGAAGGCATGACCATGGGGGGCGAGGATGCGACGCGCCCCGACCCCCGCGTCACGGCGGCGGGGGATCTGCGGGCGGTGCGGTTGCCGGATCTGTCGAACACGGCGGATCTGCGGGTGGGGCTGCGGGAGCTGTACCTGTGGGTGGAGGCCTACGCGGTCGAGTCGATCAACTGGTACACCGAGGAGAAGGTGTCCAAGGCGCGGTGGTCGAAGTTCCTGCGGGTGGCGGCGGTGCTCAGCATCGCCGGGGGGACGGTGACGCCGGTGGTGGCGGTGGGAATGGGGTGGGCGGGGGAGTCGATCTGGGGGTACGGGCTGATCGGGATCGGCGCGTGCTTCGTGGCGATGGACCGGGTGTACGGCTACTCGTCCGCGTGGATGCGGTACGTGTCGACGGCGATGGCGCTGAACCGCCAGCTGGTGCGGTTCCAGGCGGCCTGGCCGCGGATCGAGGCGCGGTTCGCGGCGGATCCCAGTCAGGAGGGGTTCGCGGCCGCGGCCCAGGAGTTGGCGCGGTTCGTGGATGAGTTCGCGTTGGTGGTGGAGAACGAGACGATGATGTGGGTGGCCGAATTCCAGAGCCACCTGGTGCAGTTGGAGTCGGGGGCGGTGCCGGCGCTGCCTTCGCAGACTTCGCGTTAGCGGTCGGCGGTGGCGGCGTCGATGCGGGGGGTGAGGCCGTCGAGGAGGGTGGCGAGGCCGAGTTCGAAGAGGGCGTCGAGGTCGAGGTCGTAGCCGTCGGTGAGTTCGGCCGTCAGGCGGGTGAAGACCGGGAAGCGGGTGGCGGCGCCGGGGGTGGCGAAGGCGGCGAGGCGGGTGTCGGTCCACTGGTCGTCGGTGAGGCCGGTGGTGGCGCGGGCCTGGGTCTCGCGTTCGAGGTTCACGGCGATGCCCTCGACGTGGCTGTAGAGCAGGACGTGGATGTCGAGCGCGGCCGTGGGGGAGAGGCCGTGGCCGTCGAGGGCGGCGAGCGCCCACTCGGCGTGGGTGAGCAGGTTGGGGAGCAGCAACGGGCGGGTGAGCGGGCTGAGGTGGGCGAGCCAGGGGTGGCGGCGGAAGAGGGTCCACAGGGTGCGGGCGCCGAGTTCCAGGCGGGGGCGCCAGCCGGTGGGGGGATCGGCGGGGTAGCCGGCCTCGCCGAAGGCGGCGTCGGCGGCGAGGAGGACGAGTTCGTCTTTGCTGGTGACGTACCGGTACACGGACATCGCGGAGACGCCGAGCCGGGCGGCGACGGCGCGCATCGAGAGGGCGGCGAGCCCTTCGGCGTCGGCGATCTCCAGGGCCGCGTGGATCAGTCGGTCGCGGCTGAACTCCACAGACGTGGTGGCGGGTTGGGACGTCGATGGGGCGGTGGCGACCACGGTGCCGATCCTGGGGCGGGCCTCCACCAGGCCTTCCTGGCGCAGCACGGTGAGGGCCTTGGTGGCGGTGGCGAGGGCGACGCCCCAGTCCTGGGCGAGCCGCCGGTTGGAGGGGACGCGGTCGCCGGGGGCGAGTTCGCCGCTGGTGATGCGGCGCCGGAGGTCGGCGGCGATGCGCCGGAACGGCGGGTCCGTCTCGGGGGCCATGGTGTCGTCCTTCTCCGCCGTCGTCGCCGTGACTGTACTAGCGCAGACGCTACCAGGGAGGATCGCCGGATTCGGCCCGCTGTACTAGCTCAGATGGTGCTTTGACCTGCATGTTTGTACGTTGCAAGCGCATTCTGTACGTCGTACATTCAGAGACCTCGCGGCGTACGGGAACGCCGCGCCGACACCCTTGGGGGCCCACGCGTGCAGAACGTCCTCGTCTCCGGCGGCGGAATCGCCGGTACCGTCCTCGCCCACTGGCTGGCCCGCCGCGGCTTCGCGCCGACGGTCGTCGAGCAGGCCCCCGCCCCGCGCTCCGGCGGTCAGGCGATCGACATCCGCGGCACCGCCCTCGACGTGATCGACCGGATGGGCCTCACCGAGCGGGTGCGCGCCGTCCGCACCCGGATGCGCGGCATGTCCGTGCTCGACGCCGACGGCACCGAGGTGCACCGCTCGACCGGGGCGACGTTCAGCAGCGGCCGGCTCGACAGCGGGGACGTCGAGCTGCTGCGCAGCGACCTGCTCACTCTCCTGCACCAACACGCCCTGGACGGCGTCGAGTTCGTCCACGGCGACAGCATCGCCGCACTGCGCGAGGACGAGCGCGGCGTGCATGCCTCCTTCACCCACGGGCAGCCCCGCACCTTCGACCTGGTGGTCGGCGCCGACGGCCTCCACTCGCGAGTGCGCCGGCTGGCCTTCGGCCCGGAGGGGGAGTTCCTGCGCCCGCTCGGCACCCACCTCGCGGTCTTCTCCGCCGACAACTTTCTCGGCCTGGAGGACTGGCAGCTCTGGCAGCGCGACGGCGACGCCGGCTACGGCGTCTACCCGGTGCGCGGCAACCGCGAGCTGCGGGTCTGCTTCGGCTGGGCGGACGACGCGCCCGCCGAGCGCGACCCCGCGGCGGCGCGCGAGCGGGTCGCCGAGCGGATGGGCGCGCTGCGCTGGGAGACGCCGCGCCTGCTGGACGCGCTGCACCGCTCGACCGACTTCTACGCCGACGTGATGGCCCAGGTCCACCTGGACGCGTGGTCCACCGGCCGCACCGTCCTGGTCGGCGACGCCGGCTACTGCGCCTCCCCGCTCTCCGGCCAGGGCACCGGCCTCGCCCTGGTCGGCGCCTACGTCCTCGCCGACGAGCTCGCCGCAGGGCCGGACCACCGCGCCGCCTTCGCGCGCTACGAGCGGCGGATGCGCCCGTTCGTCGCCCTCAACCAGGCCCTCGCCACCGAGAACCCCGGCGGCCCGGCGGCCGAGGAGTCGGTCGAGCGGGCGAAGAACGCGATCACCCTGGACGCCGCGTAGGCCCCCGCAGCGGGTGCGGGGCGGGCACGGGGCGGGGGGTGCGGGTGCCGGGCACCCCGCTCCGGCCCGATACCCTTGGGTTTCATGACCGAGGTATCCCGTCCCGTCCGCGTCCGTTTCGCTCCGAGCCCCACCGGCATGTTCCACGTCGGCGGTGCCCGCTCGGCGCTCTACAACTGGGCGACGGCACGACAGCAGGGCGGTGTCTTCGTCCTGCGGATCGAGGACACCGACGCAGCCCGCAACAAGCCCGAGTGGACCGACGGCATCATCAGTGCCCTCGCCGCGATCGGCATCCACGAGGGCGACCCGGGCTTCGAGGGCCCGTACTTCCAGTCCGCCAACGCCGACAGCCACCGCGCCGCCGCCGAGAAGCTGTACGCGGCCGGCCGGGCCTACTACTGCGACTGCACCCGCGAGCAGGCCGCCGAGCGCTCCGGCTCCGCCCAGACCGGCTACGACGGCTTCTGCCGCGAGCGGGGCCTGGAGTACGCCGAGGGCCGCGCGCTGCGCTTCCGCACCCCGGACGAGGGCACCACCGTCGTGGTGGACCTCATCCGCGGTGAGCCGGCCTTCCCGAACTCCGCGATCGAGGACTTCGTCATCGCCCGCGGTGACGGCAGCCCGGTGTTCCTGCTGGCCAACGTGGTCGACGACCTGGAGCAGGGCGTCACGGAGGTCATCCGCGGCGAGGAGCACCTGTCGAACACCCCGAAGCAGCAGCTGCTGTGGGAGGCGCTCGGCGCCGTCCCGCCGGTCTGGGCGCACCTGCCGGTGATCGTCAACGAGAAGCGGCAGAAGCTGTCCAAGCGCCGTGACAAGGTGGCGCTGGAGGACTACCTGGCCGAGGGCTACCTGCCCGAGGCGATGGTGAACTACCTGATGCTGCTGGGCTGGGGCCCGAAGGACGACGTCGAGATCCGTCCGTACGCCGAGCTGGAGCAGCTGTTCCGGATCTCCGAGGTGAACGCGGCCTCGGCCTTCTTCGACGTGCAGAAGCTGCGCTCGTTCAACGGCGAGTACATCCGCGCGCTGTCGGTGGACGCGTTCATCGACGCGACCGCGCCGTACCTGGCCGCCGACCGGGCGCCGTGGCCGGCCGAGGCCTTCGACGCCGCGGCCTACGCCGAGCTGGCGCCGCTCGCGCAGTCCCGGATCGCGGTGCTGAGCGAGATCGTCGAGCAGGTCGACTTCCTGTTCCTGGCCGAGCCGGTCCAGGACGAGCAGTCGTGGGCGAAGGCGATGAAGAACAAGGACGTCGCGCTCGCCCTGCTGGGCACCGCCCGCGAGAAGCTCGCCGCGCTGGAGGCCTGGCAGGCCGCCGCGCTGAAGGAGGAGCTGGAGGCCGTGGCCGCCGAGCACGGGCTGAAGCTGGGCAAGGCGCAGGCGCCGATCCGGGTCGCGGTCACCGGCCGCACGGTGGGCCTGCCGCTGTTCGAGTCGCTGGAGGTGCTGGGCCGCGAGCGGACCCTGGCCCGTCTGGACGCGGCGGCGGAGCGCCTGGCCGCCTGACGCGCAGGGCAACGCCTTCCGAGGGCCGTACTCCGCTGGTGCGGGGTGCGGCCCTCGGGCGTGCTCGGGGCCCTGGCGAAGTGGAAATTGACCCATGATTTCGAGAGGAGAATGCACCCCAGGTCAGGTCGATCGAGTCCCTAGAGTGATCATCACAAGGTCGCGGCAGGGGAGCCGGGACCGCCCGAGACCGGGGAGACCACCGTGAACGCCGCACCGCTGAAGCCGCTGCTGACCCGCGCTGCCACCGCCGAGACCACCAGCGACCCGAGCAGCGTGATGACCCTGCTCGCCGACTGCGGCACCGACGGCAGCCCGATCACCAGCTACCGCTCCACCTTCGCCAAGGGCGCGGTCGGCGCGCCGGCCCACTTCCACACCCGGGCCTCCGAGCTGTTCTTCGTGATCGGCGGCTCGCTCCAGGTCCTGCTGGACGAGAAGGTCGAACTGCTTGGCGCCGGTGACTTCCTGCTTGTCCCGCCGCACACCCCGCACGCCTTTGCCGCCGCCCCCGGCTCCGAGGCCGACGTCCTGTTCGTCTTCACCCCGGGCATGCCGCGCTTCGACTACCTGCGCCTGCTCGGCCGGGTGATGCGGGGCGAGGCGAGCCCGCAGGAGATCAAGGACTCCTCCGAGCGGTACGACAACCACTACGTGGACAGCCCGCTGTGGCGCGCCACCCTGGAGGCGGCGGCCGGTGCCGAGGTGTGAGGCCGGCACGGTTGCGCAGGAAGTCGGACCGGCCGACTTCCTGCGCGGCGGGTCCTACTTGACGTACACGGAGGAGCCGAACTCCTGGGTCGTCCCGCCACCGGGGGGAACGACCGCGATCACGTTGCCGGTACAGTTCGGGCCGCTGTACACGAGGGCGAACCCGTCGGTCTCGTTGAACACGATGAGCGGGGCGATCGTCGAGTTGTAGCAGCCGCTCGGGTTGGTGATGACCGTGTCCGGCGCGATGACGAGTTCTCCGGTGGCGGCGAGGGCCGTGGTGGGCAGGGCGAGGGCCGCGGTCCCGGCGGCGGCGAGGGTGCCGAGAACGGTCGCGAGACGTCGCATGGATGCTGCTCCTTGGGGGAGAGGGGGTGGGTGCCGGGGCGTCGGTGCCCCGAACACAACGTCTCCGCCGCCAGGAGTGGCCGCAATCCGCGCGCGCCGAGCGGGCGATACGCATGCATACGAATGGGTGCGGGCGGCTACCGGCTGCGAAAGTGGGTGTCCGGGAAGTCGGCGGGCTCGCGCAGCACGAGCGTGGACAGCACGGGCCAGTGCGCCGTCAGCCCGGTCACCACGATGCAGCCGGTCTCGTGGGGGAACCTGGGGAGGCGGGTGCCGAAGCAGTCCCGGCGGTGGTGGACGTGCACGGGGATCCGCAGGGGGCCGAGCCGCGCGTCCCGGCTGAGGTAGGGGACCCGGCCGACGTCCTCGGCGGGCCGGTCACTGTTGACGAGGAAGGTGTTCAACTCCTCGGTCGGATCGAGGTATTGCGGAAGGTGCGGGTGCTCGGGCGACGAGCGGACGGTCGACACCGTGGCCACCGGTCCGCCGCCCGGAAGGTGGTAGCCGACGTCGATCCGGTACACGAAGCCGTCGACGCCCTGCCGCCCCACGGTGACGACCCACTCGGCGGGCGCGTCCCGCAGGACGGCCGCCGGCTCACCGAACGCCAGCGCCGTCTCCCGGTCGGTGGGAATCCGGAAGCCCTTCGGCGGCCTGCCTCGGAACACCCTTGCCTCCTCGACTGGTTGGGCGACCCGAGCCTAGTGGTCGGCGGGCCGGGGGAAGGCGGCCCGGAGGATGCGCTCGCCGACCGGGTTCATGCCCGAGCCCTTGGCGTCGGTCGCGTTGACCGAGTAGACGAGGGTGCGGGACAGGTCCCTGGTCGCCGCGACGAGCGTGCTGTAACCGGGCCGGGATCCGGTCTTGAGCCAGATGACCTGCCCGGAGGCCTCGTCGTGGTAGCGCTGGAGCCCCGCACTCATCACGGCGCCCTCGATGTCCGGCACGGTGAACATCTCCCGCTCCAGAAGCGGCTGGGGCACGAGCTTGCCGCTGAACAGCGCGACGAGGAACCTCTCCAGGTCCGCGGTGGTGGAGATCATGTCGCCCGCCGCCCAGCGGTCCGACATGTTCCACTCGGTCGCGTCCACGAGCCTGCCGTCCGCGAGCCGCTGGTAGCCCCGGTTGTGGGCGCCCTGGATACGGGGGTCGGGGCCGCCGGGGAAGGAGGTGTGCCGCATGCCGGCCGGGCGGAGGATGCGCACCTGCGCTTGGTGTTCGTAGGTGTCCCCGGTGATCCTCTCGATCAGCAGGCCGAGGACCGTGTAGTCGATGTTGCTGTACCGCTGCTTCCTGCCCGGGCCTTCTCCCGCTCCCCGGTAGGGGCCCTTGGCGACCGACGCCGCGACGACGTCCTCGGGGCGCAGCGTCCGGAAGCGGTTCTCGTAGCCCTCGGCGTTCTCCGGTCCCAGGGAGGAACCCGGCTGGAGTCCGCTGGTGAAGGTGAGCAACTGCCGTACGGTGATCGGCTCGAAGGCGTCGGTCAGCAGGCCGGGCAGGTAGTGCTGGACGGTGCCGCCCAGGTCCACCCTGCCCTCGGCGGCGAGCTGCAGGACGACGGCCGAGGTGACCACCTTGGTGGTGGACCCGGCCCGGAACCGGGCCTCCTCCACCGCCCTGCGGCCGCTCTCCAGATCGTGCACCCCCGCGCTCCCGCGCCAGCTCCCGTCGCTGCCGCCGACACGTACGAGCGCCGCCGTCGCGTCCGCGCCGGGGAGTCCGAGCAGGGCGTCCTCCAGCGACTCCACGTCCTGGCCGGGAAGCCGGCTCGCCGCAGCCTGCGCGGTGGGCACGACGGTCAGCGGAACAGCGGTACCGAGGCCCAGTACGAGCGCGGCGGCAAGGGCGGTGCGGACGCGGATACTCACGTGGCGCTCCAGGGGGTGAACCGACTTGTTCGTACCGAGCCATCCTGCGAAGCGTGAGGAGGCCCCGGATCATCACGAAGGATGACGCCACCCCTGAGAGCCCCCTCATTCAACTGCGCCTGGCAGCAGCACCGTTGTCGGGCTGACCGAGGTGTGCACCACGCCGGAGGCCCCGGCCGTGCGGAGGCTTCCGCGCGGCCGGGCCCATCCGATCCCGTGGTGCGGGGCGGGAGGTTGCCGGGGGTGCGACCCCGAAGGCAGTCGCCGACGGCGGACACGCGCGGCGACACCTGGGCGGTGTGTAACATAAATGGTACGCTCTGGTGGAGGTTGATGGAGGGAGTGGCACGTGATGACCCAAGGCGCCTTTTGGGACGACCTCATTCGGGATCTTCAGGACCCCGACTTCCTTCGCGAGTACGTGGTTGAGTCGATGCGGATCGCCACGATCGACCGCATCGTCAACGAGCTCGACGAGGCTCGCGAAGCGGCCGACCTCTCGAAGGCGGCCCTGGCGAGAGCCATCAGCGCGGAACCGGCGGTTGTTCGGCGCCTCTTCTCGGCAGGGCATGTGAATCCGACCTTGGGGACGCTCGCGGAGGTCGCGGCGGCCCTGGGAATGCGCATTACGTTGGAGCCGCTGCCCGATGCCGAGCGTGAGTCGATCACCACTCCACTCCTGGACGGGCAGGCGGCGGACGTGCAAACGCTGGCGGAGCACCTGACCGCCATGCGCGAGACGAAGTCCCATTCTCGCTCCGCCGCCTGACCCCGCCCGGACGCTAGAGCGTCGAACGAGGGTTGCGTTTCCGGTATTCGGAGCCGAGTTCCCGGACATCCTCGTAGTCGGCATCCGACAGTACGGTTTTGAAGGGTCTGTCCAGTCCGGAGACGACCACGAGCAAGGGCTTCGCAGCCCCGGCGGCCTCGTAGTCGAGGAGGCAGAAGAGCCGGTAGTGGTGTCTCTTCGGCCCGTCCACCCGGACCTCGAACCAGCCGGCCATGTCGCCCTTCATGGCCTCCCAGTAGCCGCCACCGGCAAAGTGCTTCGGGGGTGCGGCCGCGACGGCGACGAGCACGGCGCGCATCTTGGCCCTGACGCCGGGCGGGCAGACCTCGTTCAGGAAAGCTCTCCCCGGAGCCTGCTGCTCGGGATCATCGTCATGATGGCGTTGGAAGTAGACCACTTCAAGCTCGTCATCACTCGACGGTTTGGCCTTCACTTGAGGATGCGCCACGGGGGGTTTCGTCCGGCGCCGATCTCGTGAATCTGGTGTCACAGCTGGATCATCTCGCAACGGGCCAGGCGTGGCCGACTGTTGTGGCGAACCAGCACTCCTGGCGCCCTTCGGCTGCGTGCCGAGCAGGCGTCCCGCCACTTCAATGTTCCTGATGGAGATGCCGGATGGCACCGAGTGGCTTTACTCGGAGAGCCTCTACCGCGGACACTTCAGTGATTCGCCGTCGGTCGTCGCGGAGCATCGGGGTGACTATGACCTGCTGCGCGGACACGTACTCTCGGTGAGCGACTCTCGGGCGCTGATCGCCGATGCGATGGAGGAGTACCGGTATGAGGAGCGTCAATCTCAGCGCGGCGGTGTGGCGGACGAGCAGTTACAGCGCAGATCACGGGGGCGAGTGCGTCGAGGTGGCCCTCGTCTCCTCCCTCCCCGGCGTCGTTCCGGTGCGTGACTCCAAGGACCCCTCCGGGCCGGTCCTCCTCTTCACCTCCGCCTCCTGGCAGTCCTTCCTCACCTCCCTCCGGGACGGCTCCCTCCCCGTTGGTTAGGACCACCCCTGGGGATGGGCTACTATTTACCCATCACCCAGTTGCGCGGGTGGCGGAATAGGCAGACGCGCTGGATTCAGGTTCCAGTGCCCGAAAGGGCGTGGGGGTTCAACTCCCCCCTCGCGCACAAATGAACGGCCGGTCGATCTTCGGATCGACCGGCCGTTCTGTTCTTCAGGCCCGGAGGAACACCACGCCCGCCACGGCCACTGCCGCGAGCACGGCGATCACCAGGGCGTGGATCCTCACGTCCCACTTCTCCGAGCGGCGTTCCGCGGCCGGGTCCAGGGTGAACTCGGCCGGGTCCGCAGCCGTGTAGTGGACCGTGACATCACGGCCGTACGCGCCGGCGGGGTCCGGAAGGTTCGACGTGCAGTGGGCCGTGACGACGGCGCCCTCGCGGGTGACGAACGACACCACCGGGGTGATCGTGGTCCTGGTGTGGCCGTCGTCCTCGTCGACGGTGACGTCCTTCAGGACGGCGACGATCCGCCCCGGTGCGGTCTCCATCGTGGCCAGCCTGCCGAGGCGGTCGTTCCCGGCGCGCACCGCCCCGGGCAGCTGAACGGCACCGAGCAGCGCCAACGGCCCGCCGGAACCGATCAGCGCCCACGGCCACCCCCAGTCGACCGCGGCGAGGACCACCAGCCCGACGTAGACCAGGAAGGCCGCGCAGCTCGGCCGGCCCAGCCCGCGCGTGGGCTTCTCGGGGACGTTGGAGAACCGGTAGGCGTGCGGTCTGCCCCGCGGATGGTTGAGCCCGACCTCCCGGCCCTCCCACGCCACGGTGATCATCTCGCCGCGCTCACCGTCGTTCGTCACGACGATGTCCTGCCCGGAGGCCGGGTCGCGATAGGAGACGACCACCGATATCCCGCCGTCCCGGGACCCACCGTGCCGGGGTACCCGCACCCGCTCGATCCGCGCCGTGAGCCGGACGGTCCGCTGCGCCTTGGTCACGCCGGCCAGAGACATACCGGCCCCGGTCACCGCCGCCGCACCCCACACCGCACACCACAGCACCAGTGACTCGTGCCACCCCATGCGCTCTCCTCCGGCCGATCCGATCCGATCCGGTCAACTGCCGTTGCGCCGGAGTACTGTGCCCTGCCCGTCCGCCTCCAGGCTTCCGGTGCCGCCGTCACCGGTCACCACGACCCTGAGCGCGAGCGAGCCGGTGACGCCGTCGGCGGTCAGCTGCCAGCTGCGCGGGGAATCGACGCCGAGGGTGCTCCTGGCCTCCTCGACCAGCGCGGCCACACGATCGAAGGGCAGCGAACGCGGGTCGAACCCGGAGGTCCGCACGCCGGTGGGGGAGAAGACGACCGTCAGCAGCCGGTCCTGCACGACGACGGTGAGTGCCTGGCGCGTCTCCCCGTCCTGCGTCAACGACTCCACGGCCCTGCGAAGTTCGCCGTGATCGAGCATCGACCGGCCCGGACCGAGGGTGACCGTGCCGGTCGCCGATGTCACGGTGGTCGTGGACGAGGTGGAAGCGGACGGCTTCGGGGCGGTGCTGCTCGCGTCGGGGCCGAACAGGTCGGCGCGGAAGAGCAGGAGCACGGCGCCCACGCCGAGCAGCAGGCCGAGAAGAGTGAGAAACCCGCCGGCACGGCCCGTCGGGGGATCGTCCTTCATGACCGGACCGGGCGCCGAGTCCAGGTACGCGCCGGCCGCCCGTTCCTCCCAGGCCGGCGTCGGCCGCTTCACGATCCGGCACTCCCACGGCCGGTCCGGCGGGTACTCGACCACCACGATCCCGCGCGGGCGGTAGTCGGGAAGCTCCACGAGGTTGATGCCCTGTCGGATCTCGACGCGGTACGCCGGCGCGTCGTCCGGTGCGACGGTCAGCTCGAACCGCACCGGCACATCACTGGTGTCGCTCCCGACGGCCTCCAGGCTCTCGACCATCGCGAGCGCCGTGCGCGGCGCAACGGCCTTTTCGCGGGAGCGGCGCGGCAGGGTGCAGAGGTGGAGGACCAGGCCGTAGACCGCAGGCAGAACCAGGCCGATGATGATCAGCGGTGCCTTCCCGACGACGCATCCGCTGATGAACGCGGTCAGCGACACCCCGGTCACGCCACCTGTCAGGAATCCCCGTGCGAGGCCGGCAGGCCTGGTGTGCGTGGGTGGCGCGACCGCGGTGATCGTCATACGGCTGATTGTGCACGTCACGGGTGACGGCCGACAGACCCGAAGACTGTCGGGTCGGCCGGCCACGCTGCTGTGCGGGCGATGCGGCTCAGCGGCAGAGGGCGGTGTCCACGACGTCTTCGAGGTGCGCCGTGACCGCCTCGTCCGTGGGGACGGTGGTCACCGCGATGTTGACGGCGCGCCCGTCGTCCGTCGCTCCGCCCCGGGTCTCGTAGCCCGGGATGTCGCCGCCGTGCCCCCAGTAGACCCCGCCGCACGACAGTGGGCGGCTGATCAGCCCCAGCCCGTAGCCGGCGCCGCTGTTCCCGATCGGCACGGTGGTGCGCATCTGGGCGAGCTGGGCCGCCGGGAGGAGGCGGCCGGCGAGGAGGGCGGCGAAGAACTGGTTGAGGTCGGCGTTGGTGGAGACCATCTGGCCCGCCGCCCAGGCCACCGAGGGGTCCAGTTCCGTGATGTCGCGCAGGGGTTCGGCCGCCGACTCCCGGTAGTACCCCTTCGGGTGGGCTTCCCGGACGGTCCGGTCGCCGGCGGTGGGGAAGTAGGTGTGCCGCAGCCCGAGGGGCTGGAGCACACGCCGCCCGATCTCCTCGGCGATCGGGCGGCCGGTGACCTTCTGGACGATCAGACCGACCAGCACGTAGTTGGTGCTGCTGTACGCGAACCTCGCCCCGGGCGCGAAGTCGGCCTTGTGCTGGAAGGCGATGTCCAGGATGTCGCGCGGCTCGTAGTAGCGGCTGCGGATCTCCGACTCGCTGATGTAGCCCTCGTACTCGGGCAGTCCGCTGGTGTGCTGGAGGAGCTGACGCACGGTGATGTGCCGGCCGTCGATCCCGTCCCCGCGCACCAGGCCCGGCAGGTAGCTGTCGACGTCGGCGTCGAGGTCGACCTTCCCTTCGCCGACCAGCTGCAGCGCGACCACCGCGGTGAACGTCTTGGTGTTGCTGCCGATCCGGACCTGGCCGTCCCCGGGCACCTTTGCGCCGGTGGCCAGGTCGCCGACGCCCGCCGTGTAGGTGCGGGTGCGGCCGGTACGGTCCTTGGCGCTCGCCAGCGCGGCGGGCAGGCCGTCGTCACGCACCAGCGCGTCGAGACCCCGCTGCACGGTGTCGGGCCGGCCGACGGCGGGTGCGGCGGACGCGGCCGGCGGCGCGAGGACACCCGCCGTCAGGGCGGCGACGGCCACCGCGGCGGCGGCCGACAGGGAACGAAGCCTCAGCCTCGACTGCTCACGCATGGGTCAACTCCTGGGAATCGCTGGGAGAAGTGGTAGCGGCACGATCATGGGATCCGGGGCCCGCGGCGCACATCGCGGAAAGGCGGGAAAGCGCGATCCCTCGATCGGGGGAGGCCCCCGGCGAGATGCCCGCCCATACTGGCGATCATGATCAGGGGAACCCGGCCGCTGCTGAGCGGCTCCACGTACACGGGCGTGCTGTTCGCCCTCTGCGGCGCGTTGGCGAGCCTTCCGCTGCTGCCGTTCGCCACGCTGCCGGCGTTGCTGTGGAGTTCGGCTCCGTACGCGGTGCAGGCCGTGCTGACCCTGCTGGCCTGGTCGTTGCTGCTCGGCCTGGTCGGCCTGGCCCGCACCACACGGCGGGTGCTGATCGTGTCCGCCCGCCGAGCGCTGAGAGTGCCGCTGCCGGATCCGGCGGCCGGCAGCCGGTCCGCCGCGGACCGGCTGCGGACCCCGGTCTGGCTGGTGCTGCTCGTGGCGCTGGGGTGGACGGGCGCTCCGACGGCCGGGCTGTTGCTGCTCCTGGGCCTGTCGCTGCCGGGGAACTGGCTCGGCGGTACGGCGCGGCTGAAGCTGTTCGACCGGTCGACGGATCTGGCGGACGGCTGGTGGAGCTGGCCGGCGGCGGCCGGCTGCCTGCTGCTGGCAGCGGTGGTGTGCGGGGTGGTGACGGGCGTGCTGCGGTGGACGGCGCCCCGGCTGCTGGGCCCGTCGGCGGCCGAGCGGCTGGCGCTGGCGGCCGAACGGGAGCAGCTGCTGGCCGAACGCAACCGGCTGGCCCATGAGTTGCACGACTCCATCGGGCACACCCTGACGGCGGCCACCATCCAGGCCGCGGTGGCGGGCGAGGTGCTCGCCGTGGACCCGGTGGCGGCGCGGGCGGCCATGCGCAGCATCGAGGAGTCGACCCGGGCCGCGCTGGAGGACCTGGACTACGTGCTGGGCGTGCTGCGCGAGGAGGAGGCGGGGACGGCGCCGGTCCGCACCCTGGCCGACCTGCCCGAACTGCTGGACCGGCTGCGGCACGCGGGCGCGATGGTGGAACCGGAGCTGTCGGGCGAGTGGGCGCAGGTGCAGGGCACGGTCTCCCGGGCGGCGTACCGGATCCTCCAGGAGGGGCTGACCAACGCCCTGCGGCACGGGGCGGGCGGTCCGATCGAGGTCCGGGTGGTGGCGGGGCCGGACGCGCTGGAGCTCCGCGTGGTCAACCGGACCGGGGCGGTGGCCACCGGCAGGAATCAGCGGGCCTTCCCGACGTCCGGGCACGGCCTGCCCGGGCTGGCCGAGCGGGTGCGGCTGCTGCACGGCGAGTTCGAGGCCGGGCCGGACGGGCCGCAGCACTGGCGGCTGGCGGTCCGGCTGCCGGTACGGGTGTCGGCGTGATCCACCCGGAGGCGACCGGCCCCGGCGGCGACCGTGTAGCGCTGCTGATCGCGGACGACGACGAGATCACCCGCAGCGGACTTCGCATGCTGCTCGCGGCACAGCCGGGGATCACCGTGGTCGGAGAGGCCGCCGACGGCATCGAGGCGGTGGAGCAGGCACGACGGCTGCGGCCGGACGTGGTCCTGATGGACGTGCGGATGCCGCGCCTCAACGGGATCGAGGCCACCCGGCAGCTGCTGGCCGCCGGGTCCACCGAATGCGCCGAACCGCCGAAGGTCGTGGTGATCACCACCTTCGAGAACGACGGCTACGTCACCGCCGCGCTCGGCGCCGGGGCCAGCGGCTTCGTGCTCAAGCGGCTCCCGGTCCGGCAGATCGCCGAGGCGGTGCGGGTGGTGGCCGCGGGGGAGGCGATCCTCTTCCCGGCGGCGCTGCGCCGGATGGTCGCCGCCCGCCCGCTGGACTCCGCCGAGGCGCTGCCGAAGGCCGCGCTGACGGGACGGGAGGAGGAGGTGCTGCGGCTGATGGCCACCGGTTCGTCCAACCCGGAGATCGCGCAGTCGCTGGTGGTGAGCCTGGAGACGGTGAAGACGCACGTCGGCAACGTGCTGACCAAGCTCGGCGCGCAGAACCGGACCCACGCCGTGGTGATCGCGTACGAGTCGGGCCTGGTGGTGCCGGGGTTCGCCGGCTGACCCGCCGCGCGGAGAGCGGCCGGTCGCTCCCCGAACCGACCGGCCGCTCCTGTTCCAGGTCGTGCCGCTCAGCCGAGCGGCAGCTTCAGGAGGGCTTCCTCCCTGCTCAGGGAGGTGACGGTGGTCCTGCCGGTGCCGCCCTCGCCGCCGACGAAGGAGTAGAGCCGGTCGCGGCTGTTGACGACCAGGGCGAGCCGGTGGCCGTCGCCCAGGTCGTAGGCGGCGGGCTGGAGCGTCCAGTCGACGGTCCGTTCCGTGCCGGCGCTCAGACCGGTGACGGTGAGGGGCTCGTGGGTGATGATCCGGGCGGAGCCGTCCGGGTCGAGGTCGAAGAGGTAGGCGACCAGGGACGCGGCGTCGCCCGCTTCGACGCCCACGGCGAGCCGGAGCGTGGCGGCGCCGCGGATCCGGCGCCCGCCCGCCAGCGCCTCGGTGGACCAGACGAGCAGCCGGTCGCGCTCGAAGCCGGCCGGGTCGTAGGCCTTCGGGTTGCCGAACCACTCCTTCTGCCCGGTCTCCATGATGTCGTCCATCGCGGTGGCGCTGGTCTCGCTCCCGGCGGTGAACGTGCGGCTCCAGCCCGCGGACGGCTTGTCGGACAGGGCTCCGTCGCCGTTGCCGTTGGTGCCGCTCAGGTACCAGGCCTCGGTGCCGGTGGTGGCCTCGGACCAGGAATCGAGGGGTTCGCGCCGGGCCGCCTTGGTGATCCGCCTGCCGCCGCCGATGGCCGGGGCGGTGTCGTAGGTGAACATCACCTGGCTGTTGACCACCGGCCAGTCCGGCACCTCGGTGGGCTTGCCGAGCAGGTGGTGGTCGAGCCAGGCGAAGGTCTCCAGCGTCGGCGTCAGCGAGCCGACGAAGGGCGTGCCGCTCGGGAAGCCGGTGATGCCGAGGCCTTCCGGGGCACCGTGGTCGCCGATCCACAGGTTCAGGTGCTTGGGGACGGTGAGCTTCTCGAAGGTGGCGATCGCCTCGCCGGCCGGGAACAGGCTCTCGTGCCAGGTGTTCGAGTAGAAGGTGGGGACGCCCTGGGAGTTGGTGAGGTCGACGTAGGTCTCCGGGGAGCGTGCGTGGCCCCAGCGCACCACCTCCTCCATCTCCCGGCCGGCCAGGAAGTTCTGGAGGATGCGCCAGGTCTCCTCGTCGAACCTTTCGTGTTCCTTGCCCTCCTCGGCCCCGGTGAACTTGATCAGCAGCTCCACGGCCTTGAGGTGCCGGGTGCCGTGGTCGTAGAGGCTGGTGGCCAGGTTGCCCCAGGTGCTCAGGGCGGCCACGGCGGAGACCCGGTTCTGCTGGTCGTGCGCGGCGACCAGCTGGCTGATCCCAGAGCCGTAGGACAGGCCCAGGAACCCGACCTTGCTCGGGGAGAACAGCCCCTCCGCGTGGTCGATCACCAGCGACCCGTCCTCCCAGTCGTCCCGCCCGGCGACGCCGATGAAGCCGTTGGAGCTGTAGAGCTCGCCCGGCGCGCCGAACCCCCGGGGGGTGTACGCCAGCACGTGGTAGCCGCGGGCGGCCAGGGAGAGGTAGCCGACCAGGAACGGCAGCCAGCCGTACGGGTTCCAGCCGGCGGGCACGATCACGACCGGGCGCGGCTCGGAGGTCTTCTGCTCGATCGCGAACGCGGAGAGGCTGACCTCCTCCGTCACGGGGATGCGCGGGAAGGTGACCCCGGCCTCCCGCAGGATCTGCTCCACCAGCTTCCGCAGGTCCTCGGGGAGCGCGGCGGCCGGGGCCGTGCCCTGGAGGGCGGCGAGCAGAGCCCGGGCGACGGCGAGCACCGCCGGGTTGATGTCGAGGCTCGCGCCGCGCCAGATCCCGTTGGCGGCGATGTCGGCGAGTGTCGCATCGGTGATCGCCGCGGTCGGCTCTCCGCCCTCAGTGGTCATGTGAACTGCCCTTTCCTGGAAGGTCGGGACGCCCGATGGGGGCGCCGTCCAGGCGGATCATGGACCCGAGGGGAGGGCCGGAAACCGAAGGGCCGTCAGCTGCACTCGAACGAGTGAGGGGAGCTGACTCCGCGCCCTCAGGCCGTTCAGTACCGGGTCCGCCAGACGCTCCGGCAGGTGCGGTCCGACCGGGCGGGGCCGAGCAGGGCGCGGGTCTGGAGCGGGGCGCAGAGCAGCTCCAGGGCCAGTGCCGTGTCGGTGCCCGGCGGGAGCTCACCGCGCTCGACGGCCCGGGCCGTGATCGTCCCCTGGCTGGAAGAGACCCTGATCGGCTGACCCGGAGGCCCTTCGGGCGCGGCGCCACCGCGCCCGCAGGGCCGGTCGCCCGCGCTCGTCAGGACCGGCCCCGGTCGGTGAACTCGGCGGCCGTGGAGCCACCGCGGACCAGCCGAGCACGTCCCGCAGGAGCAGCACCGCCCGCTGGCGGGGCGGCAGGTGCTGGACGGCCACCACGAAGGCCAGCTCGACGGTCTCCCTGGCGACGACCACCGCCTCCGGTTCCGCCTCCCGGGCGGCCACCGGCTCCAACAGCCGGTCCGGGAAGGGCTGCAGCCAGGCCACCTCGGCCGGCCGGCCGCCCCCGCCGGGCTTCGGCCGCCGAGGATGCCGGTCGAGGAAGTCCAGGCAGGCGTTGGTGGCGATCCGGTACAGCCAGGCCGGGAGGGAGGAGCGTCCCCGGAAGCTCGCACGATAGCGCCACACCCGGAGCAGCGCCTCCTGCACCAGGTCCTCGGCCTCGTCGTAGGAGCGCAGCATCCGGTAGCAGTGCACCCGCAGCTCCGACCCGGTACCGCTCGGCCGCCGCGGCGAACGCCTCGCCGTCCACGCCCACCGCCCCGTCCGACATCCCGAGTACCCCCCGCCCCTCGGGGACGACCCTCTCACGGGCGCCGGCCCGGACGGCGCCGGGGCGGCGTCCGGGCGTCACAGCGCGTCGCTGTCCGCCAGTTGCTCCAGACGATCGACGACCGCGCCGAGGATCCCGTTCTCCTCGGCGGCTTCGAGGTGGCCGCCGGCGAAGCGGTCGAGCCGCAGGTGGGCGGTGGCGATCCGGCGAAGCGTGGTGGCGTCGGCCGAGGCGATGAACTCGGGGTCGGAGATCCGGCCGTCCTGGTACGGGGCCCAGTTCATCCAGTCGAACCCGGGCTCGGTCAGGCCGCGCGCCGAGGCCCCGACGGCGAACTCCTCCACGGGCGTCATGCCCAGCGCGGGCGGCGCCGCCCCGGGCTCCCGCTCCGCGCGGTGGTAGAGCGCGACGATCTCGCGGGCGGTGTCGGGCGTCAGTTCAGGCATCGGGGGATCCTCCGCGCAGGGGGGTCGGGGCCATGCTCCGTTCACCTCGGGCTCGCTCGATGGGCGTGAATGGGGGAGGAACCCCCGGAACACTCGGGAGGCTACGAGTGCGGTGGCGGGAGGGGCGCCGCCACGCCGTGCGGTCGGGTCGTGCGCCGTCCGAACGGGTCGTGCCCGGGAAGCGGACCGGCCCCCCGCGTTCGTGCGGGGGGCCGGGCTCACCGTGGGGATCCGGTCACTGGGTGACCGTGCGGAAGAGCCAGTGGAGTCGGGCGGTGGCGGCTCCGGGGCGGGTGATGGTGACCGTGTCGACCAGGGTGCTGCGGGTCAGGTCGAGGTGGTCGTAGGGGCTGGCGAAGTTGGACAGCAGCGTTCCGTTGGGGCCGTCGTCGGTCTTGCACCACAGGTAGCCGTTGTCATTGGGGCGGTAGGCGCCCATGGTGACGTAGTCGCCGTTCTGCGGGGCCTGGGGGTGGGCCGCCGTGGAGTTGACGTACTGGCGGCCGTAGACGAGGTAGACGCAGTTGTCGGCGCCGTCCGGGCCCGCGGAGATGGCGCTGAACCGCTGGTGGTTCCCGTGCGAGTCCGGGGCCAGGTAGACGGGGTAGGGCGCGACCTCCAGGTCGTCGACCGAGAGCGCCGGGGCCGAGCCGCCGGAGTCCGTCGCGACGATCTCGGTGAGCCGGGTGCTCTCCTGGGGGTCCTGGAGGAACCAGCGCTGGGCGGCCGAGCCGTCCTGGTCACGGGCCACGATGCCGAGGCCCGGGCCGAGGTCGGTGAGGAACTGGCGGGTGACGTAGTTCTGCAGGGTCCAGGTGCCGTCGCCCTGGGGGACCGGCTGCCAGAGCTGGTCGAGCGCCGCGTTCGGCCACAGCACCGTCCGTGCGTCGCGGGCTCCGCCCTCCTGGCCGAGGTAGCGGCCGGCGTAGGGCGCGTTGGCGTGGAACAGGCGGTAGAAGCCGCTGTACTCCGGGTCGGGCGACAGGTTGAACACCTGCGTCTGGATACCGGCCGGGTTGATCGGCTGGTCACTGACCGCGTGGGTGCTGCTGCCGGGGGCGGCCACGTTGGTGGTGGCGGCGTTGCGCAGCACGGCGGGGCTCTGCACCGGCACCGTCACGGTCTGGGACCGTGGCGGGTTCGGCAGGTTGCCGACCTCCATCACGACGGGGTAGTGGTCCGACAGCAGCATCTGTCCGACCCGGTTCATTCCCAGGACGCTGGGGTTCGTGTTGCCGACGGGAACGGCCACGTAGTCGAGGACGCGGTCCGGGGTGTTCGAGTTCAGGCGCCGGACGGTCGGATGGGTCGGCAGCGCGGGGGCGTGCACCGTGAACTCGCCGGCGACCGCGGTGGCCAGCGACCTGTCCGCTTCGTTCGGATTGGCCGGGGGCAGCGGCGCGCGGTTGTAGTCGCCGAGGGCGATCCAGGGCAGCGGGCTCTGGTTGGGGCCCGCGGTGGCCATCCGCTGCCGGATGTTGCGCAGCAGCCCGGGGTCGTCGTTGCCGCTGCCCGAGAGGCCGTGCACCGTGAAGTACACGACGCCGTCGACGTTGACGCCGAGCGCGGGCCGGCCGGTGAAGCCGTTGTCCCGCCCCGCCTCGATGACGTACACGTCCTGCGGCTGGACCCGGGTACGGCTCAGGATGGCCAGGTTGACCCGGCCCGTGTCGGTGTTGGGGTCGGTGTCCGTGTGCAGCCAGTACAGGTAGCCCTGCGGCCTGGCGCCCGTTCCGCCGTACCGGTACTCGCGGACCGGGGGTGTGCGGCCGGCCCAGTCGAAGAAGACCGGCGGGTTCTGCGGGATGTCCTGCTCGAACCCGGCGCCGCTCGGCGGGGCACCGGCCTCCTGGAGGGCGATGATGTCGGCCTGGTTCTGCCGTGCCAGCTGGTTCACCCCCAGCGTGTACTTGCTCTCGTAGGCGGAGGAGTCCTCGCCCGTCCCGCCGCCGGTGCCCGCGCCCTGCATGTTCCAGGTGGCGATCGTGCGGCGGTTGCCCGCACGGGGGTCGAGATCACCGCCGGTGTCCCGCAGGAACAGCGACGGCCGCTTGCCGACGTCGGCGGGGACGACCCCCTGGCCGGTGAAGTCGAGGGTCTCCCGGCCGGTCCAGTCCGGGATCGCCTGGCCGCCCTGGCTCAGCGGCTGGAACGTGCTCGGGGAGCCGTTGGCGGAGCCGAACTGGAAGGCGGTGCCGGACTGGGTGCCGTACGGGGTGTAGGGCACGTACGGTCCGCCCGGTGCCGTCTGCTTGACCATCGTGTTGTCGTAGAAGACGTTCTGCGGGCCCGAGGAGCCGGACCACTTGACCGCCTTGGGGCCGGCCGCCCACCAGACCGGGTACCACGTCCCCTCGTCGATCTCGCCGCCCTCGCCGCCGCAGTTGGTCGTGCAGCTGCCCGAGCGGTGCTCGTAGGGGACGCGCAGGGTGTTCTGCTCGAACAGGTTGTTGTGCTCCCACCCGCCGTGCAGGTTGAGGTCGGAGTCGAGGTCGTTGCGGAAGGCGACGTTGCCGCTGGCCGACCACTGGAAGGTGAAGTGGCGCAGGTTGCGGCTGAGGTTGTAGGCGTACAGCGAGTCCCAGACCCGGCTGCCGCGCAGGTAGCCGTTGCCGCCCTTGCCCTTGTTCCAGGCGCCGTCGAAGCTGTTGCGCTCGATCTGGACGTTGCGGGCGTCCTCGGTGACGATCGGGTGCGAGCCGGTCATCTCGGCCTTCAGCCCGCGGGCCCAGTCGTTGGCGGCCCACTTGAAGACGATGCCGTGCATCGCGTACTCGGGCGCCATGTTGCCGTAGTTGTGCACGGCCTGGGCGGGGGTCAGGTCGTAGGTGCCGCCGCCGAGCTTGGGCAGGCCGTTCATGTCCTGGGTGAAGGCGAAGTCCTCGAAGCCGACACCCTCGACCACCTTCAGCGGGGTGACCTTGCTGGCGTAGGGCTTGTCGCCGAGCGGGGTGGAGCCGTCCGAGGTGGAGTCGACCGGCAGGTCCCACTCCAGCGGGCGGTCCAGGGTGACCGTCTTCGCCGCGGCGTCGATCGCGTTGACCCGGAACATCTGCTGCCGCATGTGGAGGTTGTCCATCTGGCTGCGGTCGGAGACGCCCTGCTGCTCGTAGAACTTGACGCTGTTGGCCGCGCCGACCCAGACGTAGCCGCCCAGGGAGAACTTCTTCATGTCGGCCTTGGGGTCCAGCTGCACGACGTCCTGGCCCTGCCGGCCCGCCCAGCCCGGGTCGGCCGTCTTGGCGGCGACCTTGATGCCGGAGGCCCAGTGCTGGTTGACGCTGCCCTCGAAGATGTCCTTGCGGTTCGCCGGGGCGGCGGCCCAGTCGTCCTGGTAGCGCTCGGCGATGTCCCGGGTCTGGACCCGGAACAGGCCGCGGCCCGGCCAGATCCAGCCGCCGGTGCCGACGTCGCTGCCACTGCCGGCCTTCATGCTGTCCTGGTCCCAGCGGCCGTTGACCAGGGTGTCGTAGCGGGTGTTGACGTCGGGCCGGAACACCAGGCGGGTGCCGCCGGCGCCGGAGCCCTGGCCGCGCAGGACGAGGAAGTCGGCGTCCACGTAGATCTGCCGGGAGACGTCGATCCGGCCGGCCGGCAGGGAGATCAGCGAGAGGCTGTTGAAGTTGGCGCCCGGCGAGCAGTTGGCCTTGATGTCGTCGATCGCCCGCTGCAGGCCGGTGGTGTCGTCGGCGCCGTCGTCCGCCCGCACGCCGTACTGGGAGGCGAGCCGGTCGGGGGTGATGCGGCAATCGGCGTTCGTGGTCAGGTCGCCGTCGCCGGGCAGCGGCCGGCCGCCGCGGAAGCCCACCCGGGACCAGTCGGGCATGCCGGGGGCCGGTCCGGTGCGGTTGGCGTAGCTCAGGTCCGGGCCCTCGGCTCCGGGACCGGCCGTGACGGAGCCGGCCGGGGCCGCGGAGGCCGGTGCCGCCGGGGCGAGCGCCGGGAGGGTGAGGGAGAGCAGCAGGCCGGACAGCAGCGCGGCCGATGGTCGTAGACGTTTCACGGGACCTCGTTCCGGGGGGTCGCAGAAGTGCCCCCGGCTCCTTGGACGAGACGGGGGCGGTGTGCTGGACGGTCCGGTCCGCCGGGAGTGGTGCCCGCGGACCGGCGACGACTAGCTAGTTGTTGAAGCAGCCGAACCGCAGGCTGGAGATCCGGTCGTTCTTGTAGTAGTCGGAGCCGCCCGCGTCGTAGTCGCCCTTGGTGCCCCAGCTCCAGGCCTGGGCGTAGTCGACCTGGGACGGGTGCAGCTCGCCGTAGGGGTCGTCCCAGAACTCGACCGAGCACTGCGAGTTGTTGATCCAGGAGGACACCTGGTTGTCGGCCAGGACCCCGTTCAGGAAGTGGACCTGGTTCAGCCGCACGATCAGGCTGCCGCTGCCGGCGGGGGGCGGGGTCACGATCGCCTTCGAACCCGTGCCGCCGCTGTTCTGGTAGAGGCAGAGCGCCCAGCCCGGGCACCCGTCGTACGGGGGGTTGGCGGCGGAGGCCGGCGCGGCCGACAGGAACATCATCGCCCCGGCGATCGCGCCCGCGACGGCGGTGGTCGCCAGCTTGAAGGATTTGAGGGCCATGGTGGAACTCGCTTTCGGGGTCTGCCCACGGCTGTGACGCGGGCGGGTGACAGTACTCGTGCGCGGCGGGCCCCGGGCCGGGCTCGCCGCACCACGAGACTGCCCGTGCGGGGGAGGCGGCGGCATCAGTCAAATGACTGCGGACTGCCGAGCACCTGACGGGGCGACACGTCGCGGCGGGAAACGGCCCAGAAACATGGGATGTCGCCGCACCGGTCGGGACAGCGAGGATTCGGTCCAGGCCGTCCGTCGCCGAACGGGTGCCGGGCGCCGCCGATTCCGTTCCCCCGAAGGAGTGTTCGTCCCATGAGTCTTCGCCGATCGGTCTCCGCGGTGGCCACCGTGGCGGTGCTCGCCCCGCTGCTGGCGCTGGCCGCCGGAACCGCGCAGGCCGCGCAGGGGCCCGCCACCGACCCCGGACCCGTGACCGCCGTGGCACCCGCACCCGACTTCACGATCCTGCCGTCGAACCCCTCGATGCTGCAGCTCTCGCGGAAGCAGCAGTGTATGGCCGCGTACAACGTCAACTACTGGGTCGGCGGCGGGCCGTTCGCCGTCACCCAGCTGAAGCTCTGTCTCAGCGCGCCGACCACCCTCGCGACCGGCGCGCAGATCTTCTTCGCCGGTGACGCGAACTACGTCCCGATCGATCCCGTCCACGTCCCGACCGGGCCCGTCATCCCGACCGGGCCCGTGACCGACCCGGACGGGCCCGTCCTCGTCCCGGACGGGCCTGTGCTCGACCCGGCCCTTCCCGCCTTCCCCTGATCCGGGGAACCGGACCGGCCGTGCGGCGGCGCGGCCGGGTCCGGCCCGGTGGTTGCCGGCGGCCCGGCGGCCCGGCGGCCCGTCGGCCCGTCGGCCGTCGTCGGCTCAGTAGCCGGCGGTGAACCGGCGCTGGACGAAGCGGGGCAGTTCCGCCTCGTCCACCAGCGCGACCGCGGCGTCCTCCGCCGAGATCCGGCTTCGGCCGTCGGCGTCCAGTACGACCTGGTCGCCGCCGATCCGGAAGCGGCCGGTGCGCTCGCCGGGGCCGATCTGCTCGGCGGGGCTGAAGTACGTCCAGAGCCGGTTGGACAGGCGCAGCACGTCCAGCGCCTCCCGGTGGCCGCGCACGGCGGCGCCGTACTCGCGGGGCAGGCCGAGTTCGTCCAGCGCGGCGTGCAGGAGCTCGTCGTGGTCGGCGCGGACGACGCCCGGCTCGATCTCCAGGCTGCCGGCGCCGCCGATGACGATCAGCCGGGTGCGGGGGTGGCTCTCCAGCGCCTTGAGCAGCGACCGGGCGGCGGCCGCGTAGACGGTCGGGTCGGCGATCGAGCGCCGGACGGTGTCGGCGAAGTCCTTCGCCGCGTTGCCGGGCTGGAAGCCGCTGATCAGGACGTCCAGGCCGGGCAGGACGGCGGCGACGCCCGCCGGGTCCAGGACGTCGAGGCTCGCCCAGCTCAGGTTCTCGCGACGGTCGGTGATCGCGGAGGCGTCCCGGCTGAACGCCGAGACGCGGTGTCCGCGCCCGAGGGCCTCGGTGACGATCCGGCTGCCGATGGTGCCGGTGGCTCCGATGATGCCGATGTGCATGGTTCTCCCCTTGGTTCATGCCACGGTCAAGGCCGAAACGGCGGATCGGGGCAGCGTTTCCTCAGGCCTGCCCCTCACGCTGTGCTGGAACTATACGGCGTGAAGTTTTCGCACGGCAATCAGTGAGGTGACGCTGTAGAGTGACGCCGTGGCAGCCACCCCGAGCACCGGACGACGCGAGCGACTGCGGATCGAGACGACCGCCGAGATCAAGCGCACCGCACTGGAGTTGATGCGCTCCGGCGGTCCCGACGCGATCACCCTGCGGGCCATCGCCCGCGAGATGGGCATGACCGCCAACGCCATCTACGGCTACTTCGCCACCCGCGACGACCTGGTCACCGCCCTCGTCGCGGACGTCTACACGGCGCTCGCCGACGCCCTCGACGCCGCCTGGGCCGCTTCCGCGCAGGACGCCCCGGCGGGGCGGATCCAGGCCTGGGCGCACGCCTTCCGCAGCTGGGCGCTGGCCAACCCCGAGGGCTTCCGGCTGATCTACGGCGACCCCGTCCCCGGCTACCGCGCTCCGGAGGGCGGGGCCGCGCCCGACGCCGCCCGACGGGTCTGCGTCGGCATCGCCGCGCTCGCCGACACCGCCTGGGGCGGCGCCGCGGGTGCGGGGGCCGGTGCGGGCGACGGCTTCGACTGGGAGGACTTCGATCCCGGCCTGCTCGACAAGGTCCGCCCCGCGTTCCCCGCGCTGCCGCCGGCCGGGGTGGCCCTGGCGCTGCGGATCTGGGGCCGTCTGCACGGACTGGTCGTGCTGGAGGTCTACGGCCACCTGCGGGCCCAGACCTCCGCGCCGGACAAGCTCTTCCAAGCCGAACTCGCCCAGTTGACCCGCTCGTTGGGGATCGAGATCTAGTGCTCCGACCGCATGGGTTCGCCGGGTTGGACGTCATGGCGGTTGGATCTGCGGTGACGTCCGGTCCGACCGCTGGAGGCGCGGTGGCCGAGCCTGTCCGTGTGCGCAGACCGACCAACCAGGAAGGGCGGAAACTGCGGCGGATCGTTCGCCGCGGCAGTACGAGTTCGGTGCGCGGACCCGTCCGGCCGCATCACTAGAGTTTCGGCCGTGAGTGACGACGTTCATATGACCGCTTCGGCATCGGATCCGTCGGGGGCGGAAGGGTGGTGGACGGACCTGCCATGGCTGGTGAACGCTGATCCGGAGCGGGTTCTGGGGTTGCCGGCTTCCGATGCGGATTCCGACGCGCGACTGATGGCTGCGGTCTACCGGGCGTCGGTGGACGTACACCGGGACGTGCCACCGTGGGTGCGGCGGCAGCTGCTGGCCCTGGACGCTGCTCGGTACGGGGACCGGGAGTTGTCGGCACGGATTGCCGCCGTGTCAGTGGAGGATGTCGACACCGAGCCATGGCAGGTGCTGTGGTCCACCGGCGCGCAGAGTGACCCGCACTTCCAGATGAACCCGTCCGGTCACACCGGCGGTGTTGACGCGGTGGTGACAACCTTCTCGGACGGCCGCCACGTCGTGGTCACCGGCAGCAAGGACCAGACGGTCCGGGTGCGGGACCTTGAGACCGGCCAACCGGTCGGCGGGCCCATGAGCGACCTCAACGGCAGAGTGTGGGCGGTGGCGACGGAGGTCGTGGACGGTCGGCCGTGCGTCGTCACGGCCGGCGACTGGGCGGTACTCGCGTGGGACCTGGCCACCCGCCGGCAGACGGGCGAGCTGCCGGGGATCAACGGTGAGGTGTGGTGTCTGGGCACGGCTGTCGTCCAGGGGCGACCGTGTGCGCTCGCCAGCGACGACGACGTGTCCGTGCGGGTCTGGGATCTGGCCAGCGGGGAACAGGTCGGCGAACTCACCGGACACGACGACTTCCTGATGGCCATCGACACGCTGGTGATCGATGACAGGCCCCATGCGGTGGGCTGTACGAGCGGTGGCAAGGTCTGGCAGTGGGACCTGACCACCGGACAACCGGTCGGGGAGCCCCTGCCGGGCCACGACGGCGAGGCGTGGGCGGTCGCGACAGCGGTCGTCGGCGGCAGAGCCCACGCGATCACGGCGGGTTACGACGCCACCGTGCGCGTGTGGGACCTGGTCATGGGACGGGAAGTCGGCAGGCTGGTCGGCCACGAAGGCACCGTGTCCGCGGTGGTGACCGCGGTGATCGGTGGAGAACTCCGGGTCGTCACCGGTGGTTCGGATGGAACGGTGTGCCTGTGGGAGCCGGCCGCCGGGCGGCAGATCGGCCGGGAGCTGGTGTTTCCCGCGCCAGTCCATGCGCTGACCGTGACCCCGGAAGGCTCGCTCGTGGTGGGCTTCGGCGGCGACGTCGCGGTCCTGTCCCTGCATGCCGTCCCTGACTCCACTGGGCCGTGAGCCGTTGGTGCCGTGACCGGATGGTTGCTGGTTCCGCCCCGGCGATGAGGACAAAACGCGGCCAGCGGCTGCACAACCCGGCGAACCTGTGCGGAACCCACCGGCGAGCTGGACACCGCCACCTCGGAGGAGATCTTCGACGCCCTGCGCGCCGCCAACGGCGAGCTGGGCACCACCGTGCTGATCGTCACCCACGGCCCGCTGGTGGCCGAGCAGGTCCACCGCACGGTGCGGATCCGCGACGGCCGCACGTCCACGGAGGGGCTGCGCCACCCGGCCGCCCCGGGCGCCGGCGGCGGCCTCACGGCCCAGGAGCACACGGTGCCGGACCGGGTCGGCCGGCTCCAACTGCCGCGTGAGTCCACCGAGTCGCTGGGACCGGCGCACCGGGTGCGGCTGGTCCTGGCGGCCGACCACATCGAGGTGTGGCCGGACCGGGACCAGCCGCGACCGGACGGCGCCGGGGGCTGAACACCCGGGGGCCGAATGCCGGGAGCGGAACGCCCGGGGCCGAACGTCAGACCCGGTCGGCCCCGGCCCCGGCGGCGCGCGCGGCGGTCAGCTCGCGGTGGGCGGCGACCAGGCGCTCGACGTCCTCGGGCGTCACGCTGTCCACGAACGCCGGGATGCGGCCGACCGGCAGGCTGCCGCCCATGGTGGTGGCGATCGGGTCGTCGGCGGGGATGCCGATGGACTCCGCCATCGTCTGCATCGCCGCGCCGATGATCTGCGCCCCGACCGGGTCGGCCAGCCACTCGCCGAGGGTGGACTCCGCGGTGAGCTCGGGGGCGTGGCCGTCGCCGGGGCAGCCGACCGTGGTGCGCAGCCGCAGGTCCCGGGAGGACGCGCCGATCCGCAGCTCGAACTCGCCGCCCTCGACCCGCCAGCGGTGGTCGCGCACCGACCAGTGGGCGAAGGAGCGCTCGTCCAGCGCGATGGTCAGCCGGGCGCTCTCGCCGGGCTCCAGGTGGACCTTGGCGAAGCCCTTCAGCTCGTGCTCGGGGCGGCGCAGCCGCGGGGCGCACTCGTGCACGTACAGCTGGGCGACCTCGGCGCCGGCCCGGGTGCCGGTGTTGGTGACCGTGAACGAGACGTCGTAGCGGTTGGTCCCGGTGGGCGTCACCTCCAGGCCGTCGTAGCCGAAGGTGGTGTAGCTCAGGCCGTGGCCGAACGGGTGGGCGACCGGCAGGCCCAGGGTGTCGTAGTACCGGTAGCCGACGTACACGCCCTCGCCGTAGTGGACCTTGCCGTCCGCGCCGGGGAAGTGCAGGTGGCTGGGGTTGTCCTCCAGCCGCAGCGGGATCGTCTCGGCGAGTCGGCCCGAGGGGTTGTCGAGTCCGAACAGCAGCCGGGCGAGGGCGGAGCCGCCGGCCTGGCCGAGCAGCCAGCCCTCCAGGACCGCGCCGACCCGGTCCTGCCACGGGGTGAGCCGTACCGGCGCGCCGTTGGAGAGGACCACGGTGACGTCGGCGCCGGAGGCCTCGGCGGCGGCGGTGACGGCGTCGAGCAGGGCGAGCTGGTCGGCGGGCAGGTCGATGTCCGTGCGGTCGAAGCCCTCGGACTCGTGGGTCTCGGGCAGGCCGAGGAAGAGCACCGCGTGCCGGGCGGCGCGCACCGCCTCGACGGCCTCGGCGACGAGCGCCGGGTCGGCCGCCCCGTCGAGGGTGAAGCCGGGGGCGAAGCGGATCCGCTCCGGGCCGGTGACGGTGGCGCGGATCGCGTCGAGGGCGGTGTCGAGCCGGGTGGGCACGACGTGCGAGCTGCCGCCGCCCTGGAAGCGCGGGCTGCGGGCGAACTCGCCGACGACGGCGATGGTTCCGGTGCCGTCGGGGGCGAGCGGCAGCAGGCCGCCGTCGTTCTTGAGCAGCACGGCGCACTGCGCGGCGACGGCGCGGGCCAGCGCGTGGTGCTCGTCCTCGTCGTAGCTCCCGCCGGGCACCCGGGCGGCCGCGGTGCGCTCCAGCAGCTCCAGGACCCGCCGGGCGGCGGCGTCCAGGGCGGCCGGGTCCAGCGAGCCGTCCTCGACGGCCGCGACGACCTGCGCCTCCCGCCGGGAGGGCGGCATCTCCAGGTCGAGCCCGGCGGCGAGCGAGGCGACCCGGTCGGCGACCGCGCCCCAGTCGCTGACGACCAGGCCGTCGAAGCCCCACTCGCCGCGCAGCAGTTCGGTCAGCAGCCAGTGGTTGCGGGCGGCCGGTACACCGTTGACCGCGTTGTAGGCGGCCATCACGGTGGTGGGCCGGGCGGTGGTGACGATGTGCTCGAAGGCGGGCAGGTAGATCTCGCGCAGGGTGCGCTCGTCGACCTCGGCGCTCACCCGGAGCCGGTCGGTCTCCTGGCTGTTGACGGCGAAGTGCTTGAGCGAGGTGCCGACGCCCCGGGACTGCACGCCGTGCACCAGCGCGGCGCCGAGCCGGGCGGTGAGCAGCGGGTCCTCGGCGAGGTACTCGAAGTTGCGCCCGCCGAGCGGGGAGCGCTTGATGTTGACGCCGGGGCCGAGGACGACGGAGACGTTCTTGGCGACGGCCTCCAGCGCGATGGCCCGGCCGACCCGCTCGGCGAGCGCCGGGTCCCAGGAGGAGCCGAGGGCGCAGGCGGGCGGGTAGCAGGTGGACGGCTCGCTGGTGCCGATGCCGAGGGCGTCGCCGTCCTCGGGCTGCTTGCGCAGGCCGTGCGGGCCGTCGGTGAGCATGATGCCCTCGACGCCGGCCTCGGGCAGGGCGCGGGTGTGCCAGAAGTCGCCGCCGGAGGTCAGCGCGGCCTGCTGCTCGGTGCTCAGGGCGGGGTGGTGGCTCTGCTCGGTCATGGGTGTGCTCCTTCTGTTGTCGATGGCGCGGGTCAGGCCCCGGCGACGGGCAGGACGCGGCTGCGGCCGGCGGCGCCCAGCCAGGCGGCGGACGGCTTCGGGGTGCGGACGAAGGTCTCCCGGTCCACCGCGATCAGGCCGAAGGTGGGGAGGAAGCTGCCCCACTCGTAGTTGTCCAGGGCGCTCCAGTGGAAGTAGCCGTGCACGTCGACGCCGTCGGCCATGGCGGCGGCCATGCCCTCCAGGGCGCCCGCGGTGTAGGCGACGCGGCGGGTGTCGTCGGCGGTGGCGATGCCGTTCTCGGTGACGATCAGCGGTACGCCGGGCGCGGTGGCGGCGGTGTGGCGCAGCGCGTCGCCGAGCGCGCCGGGGTAGAACTCCCAGCCCGTGAGGGTGCGTTCGACGTCCTCGGGGACCGGCAGCGGGCCGTCCGCCCCGATCAGGGTGCGGGTGTAGGACTGTACGCCGAGCCAGTCGTCGCCGCGGGCCGCCTCCAGGAAGACGTCCTCGCGCGGACGCAGGTACGCGGCGCGCGCCTGCTCGGCGCCCTCGACGCCGGGCAGCGCGTGGCTGACCTGGTTGGCCATCGACCAGCCGGTCCGCACGTGCGGCGCCCGGGACTTGACCGCCTCGACGGCCAGCCGGTGGGCCCGGACCAGGGCCTCGGTGGTCCGCGGGTCCGGCGCCGGCAGGCCGGCCGGCGGGAGGGACAGCTCGGAGGGGTCGACGCGGCCGAGCATCAGGTCGAGCAGCGGGGCCATGGTGGCGACCATGTTCGGCTCGTTGATGGTGCAGACATGGTCCACGCCGTCGGCGTAGACGGGCGCGGCGGTCTCGACGAAGCGGGCGAACAGCTCGCCCGCGTCCGGGGCGGCCCAGCCGCCGCGCTCGGCGAACCAGCGCGGCGAGGTGAAGTGGTGCAGGGTCACCATCGGCCGCAGGCCCCGCTCGTGGGCGCCCTCCACCATCCGCCGGTAGTGGGCGAGGGCGGCGCGCGAGAACTCGCCGGGCTCGGGCTCGATCCGGGCCCACTCGATGCTGAACCGGTAGTCGGTGAAGCCGAGTTCGGCGAGCAGGTCCATGTCCTCGCGCCAGCGGTGGTAGCTGTCGCAGGCGTCGCCGCTGGGCTCCTTGATGTGGCCGCCCTCGCCGGCGGCGCGCTCCAGCGGCCACCAGTCGCTGGTGGTGTTGCCGCCCTCGGTCTGGTGGGCGGAGGTGGAGGCGCCCCAGAGGAAGCCCTCGGGCAGGGAGGTGATCGGCGCGTCGCTCATGACGGGTCTCTCTTCCGTGGTGCGGTCCGCCGGCCGGGCCGGCCGCGTTTGCGCGGGGGTGCCCCACCATAAGCACGAAAACATGACAGGGCAATGCTTTCGCCGCCGAAAACCTGGCATCGATATGTTTTTGTGGCGTGCCCGGTAGGATCCGCCCATGAGCAAGCCTCGGGGGCCGTACGCCAAGACCTCGGCCAAGCGGCAGCAGATCATCGACGCCGCCCTCGCCGCCTACGCGGAGGCCGGCAGCCGCAACGTCTCGCTGCGCGACATCGCCCAGCGGGTCGGGATGACCTACGCCGGGGTCATGCACCACTTCGGCAGCAAGGAGGCCCTGCTCACGGCCGTCCTGGAGGCCCGGGACGCGGTGGCCGCGGAACGCTTCGGACCCGACCCCGACGGCACCGGACTGCCGCACTCGGAGATCCTGCGGCACAACGCGTCCACCCCGGGGCTGGTCAAGCTCTTCGTCGACCTCGCGGCGGCGGCGGCCGAACCCGACCATCCCGCGCACGACTTCTTCGAGCAGCGCTACGCGGACCTCCGCGCCCGGCTCGCGGAGCGCATCGAGCGGAACGTCGCCGACGAGGTGGACCCGGCCTGGCTCGCCCGGATCTTCATCGCCGCCGTCGACGGCATCCAGCTCCAGTGGCTGCTCGACCCGGAGATCGACATGGCCGCCGACATCGAGCGGCTCGGCGAGCTCCTGATCGGCCCGCGGTGGGCCACCGACCCCGCCGGGCGGCGCCCGACGCCGGACACCCCCGCGGAGTAGCGCCCGGCGCCGTTGTGCTCGGCGTCGTCGTGCCCGGCGTCGTCGTGCTCGGCGGCCCTCGTGGTGGTCGGTGCTCGCACCCCCCTGGGGCGGGACGGGGCGCCGTCCTGTGGCATCCGGGATATCCGGTCGGCACGGTGTCCGGCGATCGCTAGAATCCGGCTGCCTACGAACTCTGTGATCGTCATATGAGTTGGGGCCGTAGAACATGAGGGGGCATCAATGAAGTTGCTGCCATCGGGCAGCCGCGGGGGACAGGGCCGAAGAAGGAAGCGCATCGCCGCTCCGGGCGCCCTGTTGCTCGCCGTCCTGGCGACGCTGGTGGGCCAGGCCGGCCCCGCCGTCGCCGTGGCGCCGCCGCCGGCGGCCACCGCCTCGCCGCAGCCGGGCGCCGACGCCGCCGCGCGGACGCCGAGTGCCGCTCCCACCGCCGGGCCGACGGCCGCGCCGCCGGTGGACCCGAAGGCCGAGGCCGCGGCCGCCGCCCGCGAACTCCAGCAGGCCGACCCGACCGGCCCCTGCCCGACGGCGCTCACGGCCGGCGCGGTCGCCGAGTGCGCGGTCGAACCGGGCAAGCCGCAGTCGTTCTCCCTCACCCTGCCCCAGCCCCAGGACGTGCTGTTCGTCCGGGTCCTGACCGCCACCGGCTCGCCGCGCTGGACCCTGCGCGCGCCCGACGGCACGGCGCCGACCTGCGAGGACCAGTCCGGCGGGATGCGCCGCTGCGTCACCACGCAGGCGGGCGACCACACCCTCCAGGTCACCCAGGACTACGGCGTGGCGGGCGGCCTCTCCGTCTCGTACCTGCCGCTGCTCGCGCCCGGGGCCTGCCGGACGGTGAGCGCCGCCGACCTCTCGCTCGCCGCACCGACCGCGTTCCACGGCTCGCTGCCGACCGGTTCCGCCGGTGAGTGCTACGTCGCCGCCGACCTCGCGGCCGGGGACCAGCTGCGGACCCGCGTCAGCGCCTACTCCGCCGCCCGCGCCCTCTACGACGCGACCGGCCGGCAGATCTGCTCCGGTACCAACAGCTGGGACTCCTTCCGGCTGGACTGCACGACGGCCGGCCAGGCGCCGTTCCGGTTCACGGTGCAGGCCGGCTACGGCTCGACGCAGGCGTACGACCTCACCATGGCACGCCTCGCCAGCACCCAGGGCTGCGTGCTCGTGGAGCCGCAGGCCTACGGCACCTCCCCGGACCTGGGCCAGGTCGCCCGCTGCCGCACGCTGCGGATCACGGAGAAGGACAAGTACTACCTCGCCGCCGTCACCGCGGCGGGCGGCACCGCGCTCACCGGCGAGCTGTTCGCGCCCGACCGGAGCCGGCTGAACGTCGGCTGCACAGCGGCCTACACCTGTGAGCTGACCCCGGGCGACCACACCTGGGTGGTCGACCCGGGTACCCCGGCCGACCAGGGCTTCGGCCTGGTCCTGCGTTCGGCCAGGGAGACCAGGGGCTGCGCGGCGACCGGTGACACCGGACTGGTGTCCGGCCCGGCGACCGGCTCCTTCGGCGCCACCGGGCAGGCTTCCTGCCTCCTCCTGCCCACCGCCACCGGCACCGGCGTCTACCTGCTCAACCAGCCGCCGAAGGACATGACCGGGGCCGGTTTCACGGTGCTCGACGCGGTCGGCGCCAAGCAGTGCGAGAACCCCTTCGCGTACGGCACCACGATCTGCAAGCTGACCGGGACGGCGCCGTTCCGCGTGCTGCCGACCGGTGCGCCGACCGAGACGTACCGGCTGGTGGTCCACCGCACCGGTGAGACGGCCGGCTGCACGGCCTGGCCGCGCAGCGCCTTCGACGGCGGCTGGGGCGCGGAGGTCACGCCCACCGAGGCCGTGCCGCAGATCTGCCTCGGCCTGCCGGCCGGTCAGCACAGCACCGCCGAGGCCGTCGACTACACGAACGCCACCAACACCGGCGGCGCCTCGCTGCAGGTGGTCGACCCGCAGGGCGACGTGGTCTGC
This sequence comes from Kitasatospora sp. NPDC057965, assembly GCF_042887135.1. Taxonomy (NCBI): domain Bacteria; kingdom Bacillati; phylum Actinomycetota; class Actinomycetes; order Kitasatosporales; family Streptomycetaceae; genus Kitasatospora; species Kitasatospora sp. NPDC057965. The sequence goes on along the minus strand of NZ_JBHVPZ010000007.1, from coordinate 269,230 downwards.
CAGGGCGGCGCCTTCACCTGCGCCTTCACCGACGGCGTGTCCTACACGGGGCTGCTGGCGGGCCGCTACGACGACGGCTACAAGCTGGCCCGACGGGACATCTCGCCGACCGCGAACTGCCTCACCCCGAGCTCGACCACGGTCGGCGGCCGCTCGCTGCCGCTGGACCTGGGCTCGGCGCTGGACGCCCGCTGCATCCGGGTGTCCGCCGCCGCCACCGACCGGCTCTGGCTGAGCGCCCGGTCGACCGCGGGCCGCTACGACCCCACGGTGCAGCTCCAGGTCGCGGACGGCAGCGGCCGCACGGTCTGCGTCCAGTTCGGCTACGCCTGCAAGGTCACCGGCTCGACCTCGTACACGATGGTCGTGCTCGCGGCCGGCTACAAGGGCGGCGCCCCGATCCACACCAACGTGGACACCTGGCGGGTGGGCACCGCGGACGGGTGGGCCCCGGAGTGCACCGCCCGTCCGGTCTCGGTGTCGGGCTTCCCGCTGCGCAGCGGGGTGCTCACCGAATCGTCGACGGCGTACTGCGCGGTGGTCGACATGAAGCCGTCGCAGTCCTTCAACGTCTTCGGTACCGCCTCGGTGGGATCGGGGGAGAAGCCCCTGGTGCACCTCATGGGGCCGGGGACGTGGGACGAGTCCACGCCCGCCTACACCTGCAGCACCAACTCCGGTGAGTTCGGCGGCCGGTGCAACTCCGCCTACAACGCGGTCGCCGGGCAGGCGGTCCTGCTGGTCACCCCCGGCAACTCCGTCACGCCGGTCGAGTACACCCTCCAGGGCGTGTGCGACCGCTTCTACTCCACCTGCAGCGGCCAGCCGGCCCCCGTCAGGCTGACCTCGGTCAGCCCCGCCACCGGTGCGGCCGGGACCTCGGTCCAGGTCGCGGTCCGCGGCTCCGGCCTCACCCTGGGCAGCAAGCTGCGGCTGGCCGGCAACGGAGCCTCGTACCCGTACGACCTCAAGCCGATCTCGGTGAACCCCGAGGGCACCGAGGCGCACGTCCTGTTCGACACCAGGGGCCTCCAGCCGGGGGCGTACGACGTGGTGCTCGACAACGGGGGCATCGGTGTCACCCTCGCCAAGGGCTTCACCGTGACGCCCGAGCAGGCCGCGGCCAAGGGCCGGTTCGTGCCGGTCTCGCCGGCGCGGATCCTGAACACCGTGCTGGGGGTCGGCGCGCCGGCCGGCCGGGTCGGCCAGGGCGGCGTGGTGCCGCTCCAGGTCGCCGGTGCGGGCGGGGTCCCGGTCACCGGGGCGACGGCGGTCGTGATGAACGTGACGGCCGTCAACCCGACCCGCGACAGCGCCGTCTCGGCGTACCCGAGCGGCCAGAAGGTGCCGGACCTGCCGACGGTGAGCTTCGCGGCCGGGCAGAACGTCACCAACCTGGTGACGGTGCCGCTGGCCAACGGCAGGGTCGACCTGCGCAACGCCTGGGGCGAGGTCGACCTCGGGGTGGACGTCGTCGGCTACTACACCGACAGCACCACCCAGGGCTCCCTGCTGAGCCCGGTGTCGCCGACCCGGATCCTGAACACCGTGCTCGGGGTCGGCGCGCCGGCCGGCCGGGTCGGCTGGGGCGGCGTGGTGCCGCTCAAGGTGACCGGCGTGGCCGGGGTGCCGACGAGCGGGGTGACGGCGGTCGTGATGAGCGTGACGGCCGTCAATCCGACCCGGACCGGCTTCGTGACGGCGTACCCGCACGGCGAGTCGGTGCCGGACGCCTCGGTGGTCAACTTCGCGGCCGGGCAGAACGTGTCGAACCTGGTGACGGTCCCGGTCGGGGCGGACGGCAGGGTCGACCTGTACAACGCCTGGGGTGAGATCGACCTCGGGGTCGACATCGTCGGCTACTACGGCGCCTCGGGTGCCACCTACTCGCCGGCGAACCTGGTGCGGCTGCTGGACACCCGCACCGGCGAGGGCGCCCGGATCGGCACCCTGGGCGGGAACGGAGACCTGCTCAGCGTGCGGGTGGACGGCGTCGAGGGCGTGCCCTCGACCGGGGTGACCTCGGTGCTGATGAACGTCACCGTGGTGTGGCCGACCGACACCAGCTTCCTGACGGTCTATCCGCACGGACAGGACCGTCCGGACGCCTCGAACATCAACTACCGCCCGGGTGAGGTCGTCTCCACGCTGGTGATGGTCCCGGTGGTGGACGGACGCGTGTCGTTCGCCAACCAGTGGGGCAGCACCGACGTGGTCGCCGACCTGATCGGCTGGTTCTCGGTCTGACGACCGGTCGCCTGATCGACACCGCGCCGCCCGGGGCTCCCGGGCGGCGCGGTTCGTTCTTCGGCCGACGCGCGGACGCGGGCCCGCCCGAGTGGGCGGACCCGCGTCGCGGTGCCGGTGGTCCTACTTGTTGATGCAGACGTTGCCGAAGGCCGGGTTGGCCAGCCCGATGATGTCGATCGAGTTGCCACAGAGGTTGATCGGGATGTGGACCGGGATCTGGATCTGGTTGCCGGACAGGACGCCGGGGGAGTTGGCGGCGATGCCCTCGGCGACGGAGTCGGCGGCGGCGGTGCCGCCGCCGGCCAGCAGGGCGGCCGACGCGAGGATGCCGGCGGCGAGGGCGGTGCGAGTGCGCATGTCTCTCCTTGTGAGGGGATGAGTTGGCAGATCAGAGCACCATCACACCGGTGAGGGGCGGCGATCCCGGCGCATTGCTCGCAACGAGGGCGTGTCTTCGCCACCGCCCGCCGTACGGGGTGCGCCGATCGGCGCACGGGGTCTGTCAGCCGACCGGCGGGAGGTCCTGCTCGGCCCAGATGGTCTTGCCCTGGCGGGTGTAGCGGCTGCCCCAGCGGGTGGTGAGCTGGGCGACCAGGTAGAGACCGCGGCCGCCCTCGTCCGTCAGGCGGGCGCGGCGCATCCGGGGCTGGGTGGCGCTGGGGTCGGAGACCTCGCAGGTGAGCCGTTCGGCGCGGATGAGGCGCACGCCCACCGGACCGCCCGCGTAGCGGATCGCGTTGGTGACCAGCTCGCTCAGCACCAGTTCGGTGGTGAACGCCAGCTCCTCCAGCCCCCAGGCCAGCAACTGCGCGGTCGCGGCCTCCCGGACCCGCGCGACCGCCGCCGGGTCCGCCTCCAGCGTCCAGCCCGCGGTGTCCTCCGGCGGCACCGCCCGGGTCCGGGCCAGCAGCAGGGTGACGTCGTCGGTGAGCCGGTGGGCCGGGAGGTCGGCGACGAGGTCCCGGCCGAGCTCGCGCAGCGCGGCGCCGGCCGGGGGCACGGAGCCGTCCGGCGGGGCGGCCGCGGCGGCGAGCCGGTGGGACAGCTCGTCCATGCCCTCCTCCAGGTCGTCCGCGTACCCGAGCAGCAGCCCGTCGGTGTACAGCGCCAGCAGGCTGCCGGGTTCGAGGTCGACCTCGGTCACCTCGAACGGCAGCCCGCTCACGCCGAGCGGCGGCCCGGGCCGCAGCGGCACGTACCGCACCCGGCCGTCCGGTGCCGCGACGGCGGGCGGCGGGTGGCCCGCCGAGGCCATCGCGCAGCGTCGTGACACCGGGTCGTACACCGCGTAGACGCAGGTGGCGCCGAACGGCACGGTCTGCTGGTCGTCGGGGGTGTCGTGGGCACCGTCGCTCCACGCGCCGTGGCTCACCGGGGGCAGGGTGGCCGCGGTCGCCCCGGGCTCCGCGCCGGGGCCGTCCTCCTCCTCGTCCGGCCGTTCGGCCTCCACCATCAGCTGGGCGACCAGGTCGTCGAGGTGGACCAGCAGTTCGTCCGGCTCCAGGTCGAGATCGGCCAGGGTCCGGACGGCGGTCCGCAGCCGGCCCATGGTCGCGCTGGCGGCCAGCCCGTGGCCGACCACGTCCCCCGCGACCAGCGCGACCCGGGCGGAGGACAGCGGGATCACGTCGAACCAGTCGCCGCCGATCCCGCTCGCCGTGTCGGTGGGCAGGTAGACGCTGGCGGTGGAGACGGCGGTGGTCTCGGCCAGCGAGGGCGGCAGCAGGCTGCGCTGGAGGCCGACGGCGGCGCGGTGCTCGCGCGCGTAGCGGCGGGCGTTGTCCAGGGCGAGGGCGGCGCGGTCGGCGATCTCGCGCAGCAGCTCCAGGTCGGCCGGCAGGTACGGCGGCCGGTGCGGGGCGCGGTGGACGCTCACCCGGCCGAGCAGACTGCCGCCGGCGCGCAGCGGGACGGTCATCGACGGCGGGAACGCGGTGTGGGTGGTCTGCTCGCCGGGGTCGGCGTGCAGGGTCACCCCGGTGGGCGGGGGCGCCGGGATCCCCGCTCCGTCGGCCTCGGCCCTGGCCGTGCTCGCGACCGCGGTGCGGCGCAGCGGCACCCGGCCGTCCCGGCCCGGGGACGGCTCCCCGCCGGTGAACACGGCCTCGGCGACGTCGATCACCGCGAGGTCGGCGAGCCCGGGCACCGATCCGTCGCCCGCCGAGGGCCCGCCCGGGGCGGACGGCGTGGCGGAGGGCGGGGCCGCGGCGACCGACGGGGCCGACGGGGACGGCGGGGCGAGTACGGCGGCCAGCTCCTCCACCGTCCCGGTGACCGACAGCGAGCCGCCGACGGCCGCCGTCGCCCGGTGCAGCAGGGCGAGCCGCTCGGCGGACCGGTGCAGCTCGGTGACGTCGGTGAACAGCGCGGTCACCCCGATGACCTGCCCGTCGGGGGACTGCAGCCGGAACGCCGAGATCGCCATCACCGCCCCGCCGGCCGGGTCCTCGATGGTGCGGACGATCTCCTCCGCGCCGATCAGCGGCCGGCCGGTGCGCAGCACGTCCTGCAGCCCGCGTTCGACGGCGGCGGCGTCCTGCGCCTCCAGGAAGTCGCCGAGGCGCCGCCCGCGCAGGTCCGGCGGCAGGCCGCTGTAGGGGAGCAGATGGGTGTTGGTGCGTATCAGGCGCAGCCGCTCGTCGAAGACGGCCAGGCCGACCCGGTCCTGGAGGAACAGCTCGCGGGTGAAGGCCTGGTCCTGGCGCGAGCGGGCGATCAGCGCGGTGGGGGCGGCGAGCACGAAGTACCGGGGGGCGCCGGTGCCCGCCGGGCCCGGCGGGGGGTCCTCCTCGGGCGCGTTCAGCGGCAGCACCTGGTAGGAGAGCGCGAGCCGTTCGCCCCGGCCGGAGCGCAGCACCGCTTCGCCGGACCAGCCCTCGGCCTGCTGCTCCGCGGTGAGTTCGGACATCGCCGGCCACCCCGAGGGGTCGTCGAGCAGGTCGTGCACCGGCCGGCCGTGGACCTGGGCGGCACCGAGGGCGAGCAGCCGTTCCGCCTCCGGGGTCCAGCGGACGATGCGGCCGTCCGCGTCGAGCAGGGCGCCCATGGCGTTGACGACGAAGGGGGATCGGCCGCGGTACAGGGCGTCCGCCGTGTCCATCCGGTCCGCTCCTCTCCGTCGGCGGGTTCGCTGCCGCGACCCCTCCATCATCCCCCGGCCCGGCGAGCCCGCCAGTTTCCCGGCGGCGACAGCGCGCTGCACGGGGGGTTCTCGGGCGTCCAGTCTTATTGTAATCTCCGTCAATAAGCGGGGCCGGCGGGTTCCCGCGCAGGCCACGCACCTGACGGAGGCAGCCATGGCTCACCCGGCGGAACGCATCCCCACCCGGACCCGCACCGCGGCCGACGACGACGTCGCGAAGCGGCTCCTCGACTCGGCCGCGACCCTCTCCTACGACCCGTCCGTCGAGATCGACTGGGACGCCCCGCTCCCGCCCGGGCACTACGGGCTCAACCCCGAGTGGAGCACCCTCTACGGAACCCCGCTCTGGGCCGGGATGACCGAGGAGCAGCGGGTCACCCTCACCCGCCACGAGGTCGGCTCGATCATGACCACCGGCATCTGGTTCGAGATGATCCTGCAGCAGATGGTGCTGCGCGACCAGTACCTCAAGGACCCCGGCAGCGCCGGGTTCCGCTTCGCGCTCACCGAGATCGCCGACGAGTGCCGCCACTCGATCATGTTCGCCCGCGCCTGCGAGCGGATGGGCGTCCCGCAGTACCGGCCGAACCGGCTCGTCGCCCAGGCCGGGCGCGCCTACAAGTCCCTCGCCCGGGGCGAACTCGCCTACGGCGGCATCCTGGTGGCCGAGGAGGTGCTGGACGTCATGCAGCGTGACTGGATGCGCGGCGAGAACGTCCTCGACATCGTCCGCGGGACCTCCCGGATCCACGTGGTCGAGGAGTCCCGGCACATGAAGTTCGCCCGCCAGGAGATCCGCGAACGGCTGCGCGGAGCCGGCGCCCTGCGCCGTCGCAACGCCGCCTTCGGCATCGCGGCCGGCGCCTTCGTCATCGTCACCAGCATGGTTCACCCGTCCGTGTACAAGGCCGCCGGGCTGGACGTCGCCCGGGCGCTCGCCGAGGTCCGGGCCAGCGAGCACCGGCGCGCCATGATGCGCACCAGCAGCCGCCACCTGATGGCCTTCCTCGCCGAGAACGGCCTGATCACCGGTCCGGCGGCCAAGCTCTACCGGCGCATCCACATGCTCTGACCCACCTCCCACGCCCCGCCCGTCCGCCCCAGCCCCAGCCCCAGCGCAGCGAGGACCCCACCCCCGCCATGGCCTACGCGATCACCCGCACCTGCTGCAACGACGCCTCGTGCGTGTCCGTCTGCCCCGTCAACTGCATCCACCCCACCCCGGACGAGCCGGACTTCGGCCGCACCGACATGCTCTACATCGACCCGGCCGCCTGCATCGACTGCGGCGCCTGCGCGGACGCCTGCCCGGTGGACGCGGTCTTCCCGGTCGACCGGCTGACGGGGCCCGACGCCGCCCACGCCGAGCTCAACCGCGACTTCTTCCGCGACCATCCCGCCGACCACGCCTGGGGCGCGCCCGTCTTCCCGCGCAGCCTGCCCGCCGGCCTCGACCTCGGGCCCGGCCCGCTGCGGGTCGCCGTCGTCGGCACCGGGCCGTCCGCGAGCTACGCCGCGCAGGCGCTGCTGCGCTCCACCGGCGCCGAGGTCACCATGCTCGACCGGCTGCCGGTGGCCGGCGGGCTGCTGCGGTACGGGGTCGCCCCGGACCACCAGTCGACCAAGCGGATCGCCGAGAGCTTCGCGTCCGTCTTCCACGACCCGCGGCTGCGGGTCCACCTCAACGTCGAGGTCGGTACCGACCTCGGCCACGCCGAACTCGCCGCCCACCACCACGCGGTGGTGTACGCGGTCGGGGCCGCCGCCGACCGCCGGCTCGGGGTGCCCGGCGAGGACCTGCCCGGCAGCCTTCCCGCCACCACCTTCGTCCGCTGGTACAACGCCGAACCGACGGTGCCGGCCGACGCGGTGACCCTGTCCGGCGGGCCGGGGAGCGGCGCCGACCGGGCGGTGGTGATCGGCAACGGCAACGTCGCGGTCGACATCGCGCGGATCCTGCTCTCCGACCCCGACCGGCTCGCCGCCACCGACATCGCCGACCACGCGCTCGCCGCACTGCGCGGCAGCGCGGTCCGCGAGGTCGTCCTGCTCGCCCGGCGCGGGCCCGAGAACGCCGCGTGGAGCGCGCCCGAGTTCCTCGCCCTCACCCGACTCCCGGGCGTGGACGTCGTGGTGGACGACCGCCCGGAGGTCCGCGGCGCGGCGCTGCCGGCCGGCGTCCCGCTGGAGCGCGTCGACACCGGCGCGCCGCCCCGGCCCGGGCGGCGGATCGTGCTGCGCTTCCACGCCGCGCCCGCCGAACTCCTCGGCGACGGCCGGGTCGAGGCGGTCCGCCTCGCCGGCACCGGCGAACTCCTGCGTACCGCCCTGGTCGTGCGCTCCATCGGCCACCGCGGCGTGCCCGTCCCCGGACTGCCCTTCGACGACACCGCCGGCAGCGTCCCGCACACCGGCGGCCGCGTCCTCGACCCGGCGACCGGCCGGCCGCTGCCCGGCACCTACCTGGTCGGCTGGGCCAAGCGCGGACCCTCCGGCGGAATCGGCGCCAACCGCGCCTGCGCCGAGGAGACCGTGCACGCCCTGATGGACGACGCCGTCGCGGGCACCCTGCCCGTCCCCACCGCCGACCGCAGGTCCTTCGACCGGCTGGTCCGCACCCGCCGCCCCGACGCCCTCGGCCTGCGCCAGCTGCGCGCCATCGACCGCGCCGAACGCGCCCGCGGCGAGGCCACCGGCCGCCCCCGCGTCAAACTCCCGACCGTCCCCGCCCTGCTCGCCGCCGCCCGCCGCTGAACCCCGGGCGACCCCGCGCCCCTCAGGGCCCGACGAGCAGCGGCGCGATCCGGAACTCGGCGTCGCCGACGCGGTACCCCAGCGTCATCCCGGACAGCGTCGTCGAGGAAGACCGGCAGGAGGTCGGACACTCAACTCCTCCCACTCCGGGAAGAGTTCGCCGACCGGAAGTCGGATGGCCTGCTCTTCGGTCCGGCCGACAAGCTCAGCTGAAGAGGACGCCGAGGTCGAGGGGGGTGATCAGGTAGGTGTCCGTGGCCGGGTCGTGGGCGTGGAGGAGGGCGGTGCGGCCGGCCGGGACGGCGGGGTCGCCGGGCGGGGTGCGGACGGCGAGGAGGGCGGGGGAGCCGTCGTCGGTGGTGGTCTCGGCCCAGCCGGAGACGGTGTCGGCGCCGCCCGGGAGGACCGCGCAGACGCGGCCGACCAAGGGGAAGGGCTCGGAAGCGAGGAGGTCCCCCGGCAGTTCGTCGGGAAGCTCCCCGGAGACGGCGTCGACGTGGGGATCGGCGCCGCACCCCCCGCTCCGGGTGCCGGTGGGGCGGGCGGACCCCGGGGCCGCGGGGGACGCGGGGGGCGCGGGGGCGCGGGGAAAGGGGCGCGGGCGGGAGGGCG